>CAKVCJ010000193.1 GCA_934725655.1 uncultured Brachyspira sp. | reverse complement strand
GAATTGATACAAAAAATATGTTTAGCTATTTTTTGACAGATGATGAATCTTATAAGCTTAATATATTTCCTATATCTCAAGAGCTTCGTTATTTAATACCATTTAGGGAAGTAGAAAAATCTATTGAATATTTGAAATCTATAGCAACAGAAGAAGGAGACAGAGTAGTAGTTTTGCATGATGACGGTGAGAAGTACGGAGATTGGCCTGGAACAAAAAAATGGGTTTATGAAGATAAATGGCTTGAAAAGTTTTTTGAAGCACTCACAAAAGAAAAAGATATTATAAAAACTATTACCTATAGTGATTATATAGAAAAATATGCCCCTATTTCAAAAATATATATACCTACAGGCTCTTATGAAGAGATGCTTACTTGGGTGCTTCCTGCTAAAGTGCAAGATGAGTTTCATTCAAAACAAGAAGAGTTAAAAAAGAAAGAAGAAAATGAAATAATAACAAGATTCATGCGCGGCGGTTTTTGGAGAAATTATTTCTTTAAATATTCTGAAAGCAATAGAATGAATAAAAGAATGCTCTTTACTTCAAATATGGTTAGCGAATTAGATAAATCTCAAGAAAAAGAGGAAGCTTTAGATTATTTATTACAAGGGCAATGCAACTGTCCTTATTGGCATGGAACATTTGGAGGGCTTTATTTAAATAATTTAAGACATGCTACATACGCTAATCTTATTAAATCAACTTCCATTGTAGAAAAGAAGAAATATGGAAATGGATATTTTATGAGCTATGATTTAGATTTTGATATTGACGGAAGAAATGAGATTGTAGTAAGTTCTGAGAAATCAAGTTTAGTGTTTCACACTTTAAGCGGTTCTATTATAGAATGGGATTTAAAAACTACTAACCCTATAAACCTAATAGACTGCTTAAAAAGAAGAGAAGAGGCTTATCATATTGCAGCTGTTAGAAATGCAAGCAAGCAAGCAAATGAAAACGAACATGTATCAATTCATGAGATAGCTAAAAAGATAGATGAAGATATTGCTAAATATTTGGTGTTTGATAAAAATGAAAAAATATTCGCTGTTGACCATTTCTTAAAAACAATGCCTACTGCTGAAGAGTTTCAATTATTAAAGTATGAGGAAGAGGCTGATTTCTTTAATTCGTATTACAATTTAATTGAAAATAGTATAAATAAAAATAATGCTAACATAACTTTTGAAAAAAATGGTTTAGTTAATGGAAAAGAAATTCTTTTAACAAAAAAATATATTGTAGAGAAAGACGGCAGTTTTAATATAAATATAACTATATTAAATAAATCAAATGAAAATATAAGTTTTGTTTATGCTTTAGAAAATAATATTACTTTGCTTGCTGGAAGTGAAAAAGACAGATATTATATTGGAGAGAATGATAGAATATCTGATAATCTGTCAAGCACAGGTGAATACACAGGTAAAAAATTTGGTATGGCTGATGAGGGATATATAAAAATAAAATTATTTTTAGAAGCTAATGAAGAGACTAAATTTTTATATATGCCGAATTATACTATATCTGATGCTGTTGATAAACTTGAGATGAATTATCAAAACTCAACTATAGTATTATGCAAAAATGTAAACTTAAAACCAAATGAAAAAATAGAATACAATATTAAATCTTATATAGAAGAATTAAAATAATGAATGAAAGAAGGCAACTATGAAATTATTCTATATTATATCCAATAAGAAACATAGCGGAAAAACTTATTTAGCTTCTAATATAGCAGAATCAATAAAAATATTAGGCAAAAGTGTATGTTATTATAAACCTTTTGTTATGGAAGTAAAAGATAATAAACTATTTGACTGCGAATATATAAAAAATACTACAACATTAAATGCTTCAGATATTTTTGTTTCTTATGCTACAAATGGAAATCTTTCTCCGCTTCATAGTATAAATACAAAAATAGATGAGAGAGATGTTACAGATTTGATAGATGAATGTAAAAAAAATTATGATTATATGGTATTAGAATCTTTATGCCTTTATGACCCAATAAAAGAAGATTATAACTTTTTAGATTTAATCACAGATATAGAAAGATATGATAATGAAATACATATTATACCTGTAGTAGAATATGATACTAATGTAATTCATTCTAGTTTTGAGCAAGTTGAACTTTTTCATCAGAGGGGTTTTAAAATACCTTTCATAGTTATAAATATAAAAAGAGATGTGTTTGTGCAAAATGAAGTTATAGGATATATTAGAAATCAAATATCTCCAATAAAATTGCATACAACCATATTTGATGATTTATCAGAAAAAGCAAAAATTACAGAAATAAAATACCCTAATATAATAAAAGACTTAATTTAAGAGTTACATACTCTATTTTTAACTAATATATTTTTAATTAAATAATATTATTTTTTATACAAATTAAATTAATAATAAAATTGTAAAAATAATATTTCATCTTATATTTAAGAATAAATTATACTAGGAGTTTTGATATATAAAAAAAGTTATATTAATTATTTATTAGTTGTAATAAACATATTCCATTTTATTTTCTTTGTTTATTTTGGAAAAGATAGAGTCGTAGAAAAACTTAATAAAGCATCTGATGTTGTAGAAAGTACGCTTGATGAAGTTAATAAAAAGATAGACTATGGTTTTGATGAAGCTAATGAAAAAGCAAAAAGTGCTATTAATGAGGCTAAAGATAAGTCAACAAAAGCTATAGATGAAGCAAGTGAAAAAATAGATTCTTTATTAGAATAAAGCTTTTTAAAATAAAAGTCTATAAATTGGCATTATATAAAGTTTTATTAAATAACTATTATTCCTCTGTTTGGAATATTTAAAACTTTTATTTCTGATTCTATTTTCTTTTTAGAGAAGCTTTCTTTCATAGCATTAGAAACTTTTTTAATAATATTGTCATCGTTTTTAACCAATGCTAATATTGATGAACCAGCTCCGCTTATAGTAACAGAGTAAGCTCCTGCATTTTTTGCTTGTTTAAATAATTCTTTAAGCCCAGGAATAAACTTAGCTCTATAATCTTGATGAAGTTTATCATCGGTTGCTACTTCAAGTAAATCAAGTCTATTTGAAGATAATGCAGAAGTTAAAAGTGCTGCTCTTGAAATATTAAATATAGCATCTTTAAAACTTATTTCTTTCGGCAAAGCATTTCTTGCAATTTCAGTGCTTAAATGAAAATTTGGAATAGCCACTATTGCTTTTAAATTTTTGGGAGCATTAATTTTAACATATTTAAAATCTTCATTTTTGCGTACAACACCAGATATAATACCGCCAAGTATAGCAGGCGAAACATTATCAGGATGCCCTTCAAGCTGAACAGCCATATTTAATATATCATCTTCAAGAGAGAGTTTATTTCCGAGAATATAATTAGCAGTAAGAAGCCCGCCAATAATTGCTGCCGAACTGCTTCCAAGCCCACGTGAAAGAGGTATTCTGTTTATGCATTTTATAATGTAGCCTTTTTCTGGTTTTGTTTTTAATTTTTTATATACAAGCTTCATGGCGTCAAGTATCATATTATTGTCTTTTGATATCTCTTTTTCACCCTCGCCTGTTATTTCAAATTCTATTTTTTTAGAGTTTTCATTTTCGTATATATGTATTTCATTATACAAATCTAAAGCAAGCCCTACACTATCAAAACCAGAACCAATATTAGCAGATGTAGCAGGTATTTTAAAAGTTATAAGTTTTTTATTTTTTGATGTTTTATTATTATCTTTTTTATTATTCATAAATTATATTCCTATAGCTTTTCTTATCTCTTCTATATTGTTATCAACTTTTATAGGAGCATTGCAAATTTTTATTGCATTGTCAGGGTCTTTAAGTCCGTTTCCTGTAAGTACAGAAACTACAACATCGCCTTTTTTAAGTTTGCCAGCTTTATAGGTTTTGATAACTCCAGCTAAAGAAGCAGCAGAAGCAGGCTCAGCAAATACACCCTCTTCTCTTGTAAGCATCTTATAAGCCTCTAATATTTCATCATCAGTAACACAGTCAATAAAACCATTAGATTCATTAGCAGCATTAACAGCAAGCTTCCAACTTGCAGGATTACCTATCTTTATAGCTGTAGCCAAAGTTTGAGGATTTTCTATTACTCTGTTTTGTACTATAGCAG
>CAKVCJ010000192.1 GCA_934725655.1 uncultured Brachyspira sp. | reverse complement strand
ATAGACCAAGAGCTGCTTTTTGAGAATGCTAAAAAATTAATAGAAAAGCATAATATTTATTTATTGGATTTAAAAGTACTTGCTGTTAAGGATAATAAAAAAGTTTATGCTGTTATATTTAAGAAAAAAGAGAGTGTATCTCATAATCATTGCATTGAAGCGACGAGAGTAATTCAAGAAGTGATAAAAACTAATGGTTATGATGAGGGGGACTATACTATTACGGTATCTTCTGCTGGGTTTAGATGGAAATTTGATGATAATTATGAGCTTTTTGAGGATATGCCTATAAAGATTAAATACAAAGTAGATGATGATAATTATATTACAACTGCTGCTACATTAAAAGAAGCTAAAGATGATTATATTATTATAAATAATGAAGATAACATTGATATAAAGATATTAAAATCTAATATTATAAAAACTAGATTAAATTGCTAGTAAAAATATAAAAATGGAGAATTAAAACTATGTTTGAAAATGTTGGTACTTATCTACAAATGCTTTCTGAGGAAAAAGATATAAGTATTGATTTGCTTAAAGAGGTTGTAGAATCTGTTATGATTTTGGCTTTAAAAAAGAAATATGGGGATAATGTAAGTTTTCATATTAATTTTGATAATAATAATAATCCTACAGTATATAGGGGAGTTAATGTTGTTGAAGAGGTAAAAGACGATAGAAAAGAGATATCTTTAGAAGAGGCTAAGAAACTTGATAGTGATATTAATTTGGGCGATGAGGTTTTAATATTGGTTGATCATGTTGGGGATTTTGGAAGGATAGAAAGTACTGCTGCAAAGACTACTTTTTTTCAAAAGATTTCTGAGCTTGAAAAAAATATTATATATAATGAGTTTAAAAGAAGAGAAAATCAATTAGTTAATGGATATTTTCAAAGAGAAAACAGAGGCAATATATATGTTAATTTAGGTAAGACTGAGGGGGTTTTACTAAAAAAAGACTTATCTCCAAGAGAGCATTATGCTGCAGGCGACAGAATAAGAGCATATATTTACAAAGTAGAAAATGACAGGTCAGGACATCCTACTATATATTTAACGAGAACTAAAGCTGATTTTATTAAGAAATTATTTGAATTAGAGATACCAGAGATTGCTGACGGCACTATAGAGATAAAAAATGTTGTAAGGCAGCCTGGATTAAAAATAAAAATAGCTGTAGTATCAAACAAGCCTGAAGTTGATCCAATAGGAGCTTGTATTGGACAAAAGGGTATAAGAATACAGGCTATTATAAAAGAAATTGAAGGCGAGAAGATAGATGTTGTAAAATGGTCTAAGGACATTAGGGAATATATTTCAGAGGCAATTGCACCTGCCAAACCTACGAGAATAATTATTACAGACCCTGAGAAAAAAGAGGCAATGATTATTATACCTGATGACCAATTATCGCTTGCTTTGGGAAGAAGCGGATATAATGTGAAATTGGCTTCTCAGCTTACTGGTTATACTTTTGACCTTAAAACAGAGACCGATATTAAAGAAAATCCTGAATTATTAAAAGATATAGTTCCTTTAAATCAAATATTTGCTGAAAATGTTGAAGAGAATGCAGAAAATGAAGAGGCCATAGTTAATGCAGAAGATAGTCAAGAGGCAGCGGTAAGCAATTTATATTCATTAACTGATATAGATAAAGATGTTATAAAAACACTCATTGACGGCGGTATTAATTCTATAGAAGAGCTTTATGGAATGGATGCTAATGCTATTATAGAAAAGACTAATCTTGATAAAGATACTGTTAATAATATAATAAATGTACTTAAAGATGTTGTAAGTGTTGTAGAAGAAACTGATGAGAATTATGAAGGAATTGCAGAAGAGGTTGTTGAAGAGATAGAAGTTTACGAGTGCCCTAATTGCGGATCGAGCATTACTGAAGATATGACTAAGTGTCCTAAATGCGGCATTGAGCTTTCTTTTGAATAATTTATATGCCAAACAGCTGCAAAGTTTGTTCTTCCAATCATTATAAAAAAATTGGGGAAATTAAAAATATTTGGAAAGAGTATAAAGACGTTTATCAATGCGATGAATGTTCTTTATACTTTATAGATTCTCCAACCGATGAAGAGATTAACTCATTATATAAAAATGAATATCATAATAATATAAAAAATAAATTATTTGAAACAGCTAAAAGCAAGATGCGTTATGCGAGAAGTTTATCTCAATTTAATTTTATAAAACAAACTATAGATTTAAAAAATAAAGATATATGCGAGATTGGTGCTTTTGACGGATTATTATTAAGTTTATTTAAAAAAAATAATAATAATGTTTTTGGATATGAGCTTAATGATGATGCTCGAAATTATGCTAAAAAAAAATATAATATTGATTTAAAAGAAAATTTTTTAGAAAGTAAATCTAAATATGATATTATAATACTTTCGCATGTAATAGAGCATTTTAGAGAACCTATAGAAATATTAATAAAAATAAAAAGCATGCTTAAAGAAGGGGGATTTATATATATAGAAGTTCCTAATTCTCCTATGCCTAATGAATGTTCTTACGAAATGCTTATGAGGTATCTTAATACAGAGCATATTGTTAATTTTAATATGGATAATTTAATTAAATTTGCAGAAAGTGCCAATTTAAAAATAATAAGAAGCGAATACAATAATTATAATGTTAATATAGACAATGAAGATTTAAGAATAAGTCTATTAGAAGGCTCTTTGCCTAATTTAAATAATTTTTTTGATTTTTCTATATTTGCTTTAAAAACTCTAATTGTTCCTAATGCAACTTTTACCAATTATAAAAATAAAGCTAATAAATGGTCTTATGGAGAGAACATTAGATTAATAGCAAAAATATAAAATAAAAAAATATATACTGAGAATTTTTAAGTTTGTCAAAATATAGTTTTTAAGTTTTTATTTGTGGTGTATTTGCCCCCCTGCGAAGTGTGCCCTTAGGGTACACGCCCCCAGTTCTTTTTGCGACCGAAGGAAGTCCTTCAGGGCGACCGAAGGAAGTGCCATTGTGGTATGACCAAAAGAACCAAAAAGACTGCATTTGACGAAGTCCACAGCGTGTAGCTAAAATTTAGGTTTTATGATATATGCACTTTTTGCAACTTTGACGAAGTCCGCACCGCGACCGAAGGAAGTGCCTGTGGGTGCGAAGGCAGGAAAAAGTTGAAGAAAAAACTTATTTTTGACAAAATATAGTTGTTTAGGTATATATTATTATTCATAAACATAATGCTCTTTGCAGAGATTATAATATATACAATCTTTACATTGATTTTCGCCTGCTATAAAAATCAACTCTCCGTCTGCAATGTGTTTTAATACTTTGTCAAAATAATTATGAAGTATATTTTCTCCGTTATAACCCAATATAGTAAGTATTGTTTCTTTGTCATCAAATTTTATATAATGATTATCTCTATTTACTATGTTTTCTTCTTTATAAATACTAAAGCCTAATTCGCATTTTTCTAATTGATTAAATATATCAGCATTTTTATTTTGTTTAATTATATATTCTTCTATAGCATATTTTAAATATAATAAAGGCTGTAAGTAATTATTAATTATATCATCATAGTTATTAGTACTGCTAATTTTTTTTATATTGTAGCTGCTTCCCTTATAATCTATAATTCTTATCCCGTTTATTGTTTTATTATCTCTGTAACTTAAATCTATTCTGTCTATTCTGCCTTTAATTTTTACATCAAGTCCATTATAAGAATAAACTTTAACACCGCTAAAAGATTGTTCAAATTCAAATGGTATAAATCCATATTCTTCAATATTCTCTATTTCATTTGATATAAAATGCTTCATTATATTATTTATTTCATAGCTCATTATTTTTTTATCATTTTCATCAGTAATTTCTTTATTTTTTATTAAAGTATTTTCTATAACTTCTTTTGCTATATTACTATAATTATCAAACTCTGAAGTTTTTAGTTTTAAATCATTATATTTATCTTTTATCTCTAAATAAAAATTATTAAATATTTCATGATAAACACTTCCTCTCAATATTTTATCTATACCAACAGGTGCAGATGATACAGCTTCTATTTTACATTCATCATTATATAAAACCTTAGCAGGGCATTGCATTATATTAAGCAAGTAACTTACACTAA
>CAKVCJ010000191.1 GCA_934725655.1 uncultured Brachyspira sp. | reverse complement strand
ATGTATAAAAAAGCTAATATTGACAGTTATGGAGAGAATGCTATTGTATTATCATTATTTTTTTTAATTCCTTTTGGATATATATATTCTGTTGTTACATTGCAATCTAAACTCAATATTATTTATGATAAGACTAATAATAATTCTTAATTTAATTAAAGCTTGGGCGGGAGCCATAATTTTTAATTAGGCAAAAAGTTTAGATAAAATTTAAATTTCAAATCATATTGCAAAAAATAAAGGGCGGGGGATGTAAATAAAACTTTTATAAATTTTTGCATTATTTTCTTCATAATTGATATAATATAAATAATTAATAATAAATAATTGCATCTTTTATTGTTGTTTTTTTTAGGATAGATTTTATAATATGAATATATCAATATTTATTTTTTAGAGGATAAATTTATGACTTATGAAAACGCTATTCCATTAAGTGAGTGTTCTTTTGGATTTAAAATTAGATATTTTATATCTTTTATAATAAAAACATTTATATTATTTTCTATATCAATATCTATATTTCTATTAAAAAAATTGTTTTCAGATGGTTCTGTAAATGGAATGATATTTGTTGGAAGCGTTGTATTAATTTGGTGTATAGTATATACAATATTCTATATCATAACAGAAGGTATATTGATGCAGATGATAGCTGGATTTATAGTATCAATAATAGGGGCTATATTAACTTTTATATTTCCTCCATTAGGTATTGTTATTGCAATTATTGGTTTCTTTATGATGGTAAAACAAATCATAGATATAATAAAATTAATACCGCTTCTTATATTAGGTTTCCTCTTATTCTTATTAATATTTGATAGTGAAATAATACACTATATTTTTAATGAAATAGTAATATTACCGGGAATATTTATTAATATAAATATCTTATCAGAGCCTATTAATAATTTTTTAATAGAAAGTGATATTAATTTACAAATAGCAGATAAAATATTTATAAGTTATCCTAATATAGGATATATATTTTTATCATTAATAGTTTCAATTAATTTAGGATTTAAATATAGATTAAAGGATGCATTATTTAGACAATGTGTAATATTTATGGCTATCCCTATAGCTATAATAATATGTATTCTTATAATGTTTATAGTAGAAAGTCTTGCTGATTCTTTAAGTAACTCATTATTTCAACCTTCAAATATACAATCTTCAAGTATACATAATGGTAAAATATGGATTGATTCATATATGAGAAATGGCAAAATGGTATCTGGGCATTTTAGAAGTTTGCCAAAAATTTAGCAACTCAGTTTTATAATAAGTAAATTTAATAAATAAACGGTGGATGTAAATAAAATTTTAAAATTTAAATTACATCTGCCCACCCTTTAGGCTTTTTGATTTTATAAGTTATTTTTATATTATTTTTCTTATTAATTTAATACAGTTGTTTTAATACCCACCCTAAATTTATTTAAGTTTAAAATTTAATCAACGCACGAATAATTAAATTATAAATATTTGTTTATTCTAAATTATAATTTTTATTAAATATAAAAATCTGCATACCGTGCGTAAAAGTAATATAAAGCAATTACATAGATATTATTATTTTTCCGTCTGTATGTTTTTGTAAAACACATTTCAAAGCTTCTGAAGCATTATCTATATTAAATACAGTAGAAAATATTTTAGGTTTTATATTTTTATCTTCTATAATTTTTGTAATTTTACGAAGCTGTTCTCCATCAGCACGTACAAACATAAAACGATATTCTTTTTCATCTTTCATTGCTTTTTTATCATATTTAGAACCAGCAAGAGAAAATAATAATTTCTTGAAGAAAGTAAGTTTATTATCTTCGGCAAACTTTTTGTTAGGGCTGGTTCTCAAACTTAAAAGTTTACCTCCTTTTTTTAATACCGATAATTCTTTGTCAAATTCACTTGCTCCAAGCGTGTCTATTACATAATCAACATTTGAAACTAATTCTGAGTAATTTTCTTTATTGTAACTAATATATTTATCTGCACCTAAATTAATAAAATGTTCTTTCAATCTTTCATTACCAGAAACTATAACATTTAACCCCAAATATTTTGCAATTGGAACTGCAAGCTCTCCAAAACTTCCAGAACCTCCTGTTATTAAAACACTTTCTCCTTGTTTAGCTTCAAATTCTTCAGTAAACGCTTGATAGGCTGTGAGAGCCGTAAGCGGTATTGCTGCTGATGTAATAAAATCATAATCTTTAGGCATAAATGATACAAATTTACTGTCTACTACAACATACTCAGCAAAAGCCCCTATTTTTGATATAGGCAAACGAGTGTAAACTTTATCTCCAACTTTGAAATCGGTTACATTCTTGCCTATTTTTTCAACTATTCCAGAACATTCATTACCTAATGTTAATGGCATTTTATAATCCTGTATAAGTCTTACAGAACCTGTTAATATTAATATTTCAAGAGGATTTACTGCCGCTGCTTTTACTTTAATTAATATTTCATTGTCAGAAATATTAGGAATTGGAATATTTGCAGCTTCCGTATTTATATCTTTTGAATATTTTTTTATTTGAATAGCTTTCATATAATATCTCCATTTTTGTTTTTTATAAAAATAAATTTATTTAGTATATAAATCAATATAAAATATAAAGAATTTATTGTTACTAATGCAGTAACAATAAATTTTACATGTATAGTAATACATATAAAACATATATCACGGTTCATAAAATAAATGTATTTTAGATATTAAATTATTAGTTTTAATTTGATATTATTATTTTAGCACCCTAATTTTTTTTAAATCATAGCGCATATACCGCACGATAAAGAAAACCATAAAAATAGGTTAATTTCTCAATATCATTTTTATATTTTAAATTAATCATATATATAAATAATATTCACATTTTTAGCACTCTTTAATCTTTAATAAAAAAATATACCTATCATCTTATATACAAAAGCATTTATTTTTTTCTTGATTTTTTACTTTTTTAAGATATAATGTTTATAAGATATTTTTTAAATTTTGAGAATAAATTAAAAGGCTTATTAAAAAAGAATTATGTATAAAGTAAATAGTTATGTTGTTTACCCAATGTACGGAATATGCAAAGTTGTAGGCATATCAGATAACAAAGTTAATTCTTCCGTTGTAGAATGCTATATACTTGAATGTGAAGGCGAAAATATCACATTAAAAGTTCCTATCAATAGAGTTAAAGAATATCGTATAAGAAAGATAATATCAAAAGCAGAAGCTGAAAATTTTTTAGATTTATTACAAACAAAACCGCATGATATAGAAAATAATTGGAAGATTCGATATCAAGAAAATGAGGAGAAATTAAGAAGCGGAGAAATTAAAGATACAATAGAGGTGGCGAGGAGTTTATTTACTAGAAATAAATTAAAAGAACTTTCTGCAAGCGAAAAACGTTTATATGAAAAAGCATATATGTTTATAGTTAATGAAATTAGTATAGCTCTAAAAAAAGATAAAGATCAAATTGAAGATATAGTATCCAATGCTTTAGAAAAATCAGCAAAGAAATTTAAAACTAAACCTTCTGAAAAAGAGCTTATTAAACCTTCCAAAACGGTTAAGCCTGCTAAAAAAAAGAAAGATGATGATGATTAAAAAATATAATAATTTATTCTTTTAAAAATAACCTAAGCTCTTTTAATTTAAGGAGAATTATATCATTATGTGGAGAATACTTTATTTTGCTTGTTCTGCTTTGGCACTTATATTTGATTATATTTATAATAAACTTTTTAATATAAATACTATTATATTCTTTGTTGTTAGTTCTATTATTGTAATATTATTAGATTTATTTGTTATAAGAAAAAGGTCTTCAAAAACAACTTTGGTAATTTTTGTCTCATTTTTCATTACAATAATAACTGTAATACTTACTTTAAATGTTATAAATATTATAGGCATAACTTTATCTTTAAATAAAAAACTTATAATACTATTCATTGAAGGATATTTAACTTTTTCTGTAATATCATCATTTATACCAAATATATCAAATATACTAAAACTTACAAAAACTGATAAAATCAAAACAGCAAAAATATTAGATACCTCTGTAATAGTAGACGGAAGGGTTTATGATATAGCAGAAAAGAAATTTTTTGACGGACTTTTAATACTTCCAGAGTTTGTAATAAAAGAAATACAATTTTTAAGCGATTCAAGAGACC
>CAKVCJ010000190.1 GCA_934725655.1 uncultured Brachyspira sp. | reverse complement strand
GGATATTAATTATATATAGAAAGGGTCATCTATATTATGTATTAAAACTGTATAGGCATTTGATATTATATTTTCTATATCATAATTATAATCCACTAATTCTACATAGTCTTTTATTTTCAATTTATTTATATTATCTTCTAAGTATTTATTGTAGCCTACTATTATTAATTTGTATATTTTTTTATTATTTTTTATTGAAGTATTTATATATTCACAGTATGCAGAAGTGCATTTATATATGCTATTTTCTGCATTAAAAAAAGTAAGTATGTAATTTTTTTCTTTATTAGTATTTTCTTTTGAAATATATGGCGAATAATATGGGCGTATGATTTCTATTGTTTTATTATTATAAATATATTCTAATATATTTTTTGTTTTTTCATTGGCAGATAATACTATATCTATATTGGAAAGACTTTGATAATCTTCTTTTAATTTTCGTTTATTGTTATTTTTATATATGTGTTTTTGAAAGTTTATTGAATACCAAATTATTAGAGGAGATTTTATTCTCATTTTGTTAAACATATTTTTTATTTTGTATGCTATTATATTCATTGGATAATCTATGGCGATTATAGCATTTGCATTTTTTGATTGAGTTGCTATTTCTTTTATATTTGGAAGTTTTAATGAGAGATGTTTCTTTGCAATATATCCATAAAAAGTTTTTGGAAATTTATTTGAATATAATGTTACTTTCGCACCTTTTTTATATAATAAATCTATTAAATTTAATATAAATAGATTTGTTTTATTTTTTATTGTTATATTAGATGTTAATATTATAATTTCTTTCATAATTAATTTTTATATCTTTATTAAAAATTAATATTGTTATTTCCGATATTTATAGCAGTATTTGTAAGGAAATATTATGAAATTAATAAAGATACTATTAGCTATTTTTATGCTATATATTTCGGCATATTCCAAAGATATTTTACAATATTCTCAGAAAACTGTATCGGATAGAAATTTAGATATTAATTTAGAAAATGTGAACATTATTACAAATGATTTTTTTAATAATGCAAATGAAGAAATTAAAATAAATATTATAAATAAATTAAATGAGGCTAAATTATTAATAGAAGAATATAAATATAATGAAGCTATTAATATTTGTAATTTATTAGAAGAGAGCTATAAAGATTATTATGATATTTATTATACGAGGGGACTTGCTTATTACAGACATGGAGATTTATATTATGCTTCTTTAGATTTTAGTAAAATTATAAATTGGTATATTAATGACAGAGAGGTGCATACTAATATAACTGATTTATTTTATAAAATCAATGAGTATGAATATGCTTTAATAGCTTATATATCTGCGTATAAAATATATAATGATAATTACTGGTTGTATTTAGCTGGCGATATTGCTTTGAGAAATTTCGATATAAAGAGTGCCGAGAAATATTATAGTTTATGCATTAAAAATGGCAGTGATTGCGGATACGATGGATTTGGAGATATTAGTATTTTTAAAAAGCAATACGATGATGCTCTAAATAATTATAATGTTGCTGTTAGAGAAAATGTTTCTAATAATATTAGTTTGATTAGAATAAACTCAAAAATATCTAATGCTTTAGTTCAAAAAGAACTTTATATTTGGAATGATTTAATAATGTCTAATGATTATAATAATGCCATTAGCAAATTAGATTCCCTTTCTAATTATAAAAAGGATTATCCTGAAATAGAACTTGCTTTAGCTAAGACTTATTTTAAAATGAAAAATTATAATGAATCTAAAAATATGCTAAATAGATTTATAAGAGAAAATAAAGATTTTGATGAGGCTTATGCTATACTTGCTCAAATATTTTTGTATGAAGGTAAAGAGAGAGAGGCTATAAATATATTGGAAGAAGGATTAAAATATTCTTATAATAAACCTCGACTATATGAAACTCTTGCTAATATGCTTTATAATTATGGTTATTTATATTATCCAAATGAAATAATTTCTCAAATTGTCGGAATGTATGATTTGTCTGACGAAAATAAAATAGAGTATGCTAAATATTTAATATTTAAAAGAAAATATAATAAAGCAAAAGAAATATTAGTTACTATTAAATCTTATAAAAATACTGTTGCTAATTTGAGCAAATCTATTGATTATAATATTACTCTTGATAATGCAGATTATTTATACAATAATGGATTTTATGTAGATGTTGTTAATTTAATGATGAATAGCAGATTTGACGGTTATGAAGAGCAAAAAAGATTATGGTATATTGCAAGCAGCTATTCTAAATTGGGTTCTACGGATGAAGCAATTAAGATTTTAAAGAGAGCTTTTGATAATAATACTATAAGTATTGATAATGTTGTATTATTAAGAGAGTTATTAGGAATAAGAGTAAAATTTAATGATATTTCTGATTATCAAAGAGAGATATACCTTACAGATATAAAATCTACTTTATTTTGGGAAGATGATTTAAAATATAATACTTCTCTCATCACTGATAAAGTATTTGAATATTTGAGAAATAATAAATATGAAGAAGCTATAAATTATATAGACGGACTTAAGAATATTGATACTAAAGACCCTTATATAAAAAAAATAAACTCTATAATATATGGTTATTATGCTTCATATTTGTATAATAATAAAGAGTATGAGAAATCTAAAAATATTGCTAATTTAGCTATGAGGATTAATAGAGATAATTATGATGCTATAGCTATAAAAAATAAAATATATATTGATTCTTATTTAGCTTCTATGGGCAATTATAATAATGTTAATGGGTATGTGAAATTTTCTGATGTTAGAAGAGAGGTTTTGAGAATAGCACCTGCTTATATGAATAATGTTATTGGTTTGGCAGAATCATTGGCATATGAATATGATAATAGTGCTTATGATATGACTTATAATATTTTTCAGTATGTTAATATTGCGGGAGCAAAAGATGCTATTTTAGGAAGAATTTATAGTAAGAGCAGATTGTATGGATATTCCATCAATGCTTTTGACAGGGCTTCTAAATATATGGATGTAGATTTGCTTTGGAAGGTAGATAGTATTGTTAATGTTTCATCTTATCCTTTATCTTTATTTAATTTAAACAAGGAATATGAATCTGATAGAGATTTTTATGCATTATCAAAGTTGAATGTTAAACTTGGAAATAATGCAGCTGCTATGAGATATGCTAATAAGGCTGTTTTAATTAATGGGGATAATCTTGACTATTTATATCAGATATCATATATAAATGAGATAACAGGAAATACTCGTGATGCTTTAGAAGGATATGAGAATATTATTAATATTAATAAAAATCAGGCTGCTGCCAATTATAGAGCTTCCATTGTAGCATTAAATTATTTTAGAGATTATAACAAGGCTCAGAAATATGCTCTAAATTATATTTCACTTCTTCCTGATGATGGAAGCGGATATGCTTTACTTGCAAGAATATATAAATTGAGAGCGGAAAGTTATATAGATAGAAATACAAACACTCTTTTAAAACAATCTTTGCAATTATATAAAACTGCATTAAATAAATCTGTGTGGGGGAAAGATATGAATGATAAAAAATATATAGAAAAAGAAATAGAAGATATATTAAATAAACTATTAAAATAAATCTTTTAATAGGTGAAGTCTTTTTTCTATAGAGATGCCATATATTCTGTTATCATTTTCTTTTACAGAAAGTTCTATTGCTGTATAAATAAATTTAGTTGCTTTTTTTAAAGCATCTTCTATAGAATCTCCGTTTAATATATATCCTAACAATGCTGAAGCAAAAGCATCTCCGGTACCAGGCATTGCTATATTTATTTTATCAAAATAACTAGTTGTAATATCATTATTTTTTTTATTGTATGCTAAAGAACCAAATTTATCATCTTTTTCTACACTTGTTACAATAATATTCTCTGAAGCTGTATTTGATAACTCCTTAGCCATTTCTATTATATTAGCTTCTGTATACTTTTTGCTTGGGTCTTTATCTAAAAGTAAACATAATTCTGTGATATTAGGTGTTATTATTGCAGCATATTTTAGTATTCTTCTAAGAGATTTTATATGCTTTTCAGTCATAGAAGAATATAATTTACCATTATCTCCTAATATAGGGTCTAATAATACAATTTTTATTTTGAAATATTCTATTATATCTATTACTATATCTACTTGTTCATCAGATGCAAGCC
>CAKVCJ010000189.1 GCA_934725655.1 uncultured Brachyspira sp. | reverse complement strand
TTTTCTTGACTTAATTTACTGCGTTTCATACTTAAATTTTAACAAATTTAAGTTATCTAGGACAGCCCCAAAAAATATATTATTTGCAGATGTTCAATAATTTTTTCAATATATATGAAAAATAAAAAACTATGAAAAAACTTGACAACGATAAAAGCATTCATATACTTGAAACTGTATTATAAAAAATTATATAACCAATTGGAGGAATATTAGTTTATGGAAATTTTTAGCTATATGGAAAAATATAATTATGAGGAATTGGTATTTTTTAATGATAGTAAAACAGGTCTTAAGGCTATTACATGCATTCATTCTACAAAATTAGGTCCGTCTTTAGGCGGCACTAGGCTTTGGAATTATAAATCAGAAAGCGAGGCTGTGGAAGATGTTTTGAGACTTGCGAGGGGGATGTCATTAAAATCTGCATGTGCTGGTCTTGATTTGGGAGGCGGAAAAACAGTTATTATGGCTGACCCTAAAAAAGTGAAGGGAAATGAGCTTTTCTGGAGGTCTTATGGAAGATTTATTGAATCTTTAAATGGAAGATATATTACTGCTGAAGATGTAAATACAAGCACAGAGGAAATGGAATATGTTGCTAAGGAAACTAATTTTGTAGCGGGGCTTAGAAGCAAATCAGGAGATCCTTCACCTATGACAGCTTATGGTGTTTATATGGCTATGAAGGCTAGTGCTTTAAAGGCATTTGGAAGCGATAATTTGGGCGGTAAAAAAATATCTGTTCAGGGTCTTGGACATGTGGGGTTGGTTTTATGCGATTATTTGGCTAAGGATAATGCTGAGTTAATAGTATCTGATATTGATAATGATAAAGTAAAAAAGGCTGTTGAACTTTATAAGGCTAAAGAAGTTAATGTTAATGCTATATATGAACAAGATGTTGATATATTTGCTCCTTGCGGATTAGGTGCTATTATTAATGATGAAACTATCCCTAAATTAAAATGTAAAGTTATAGCTGGTTCTGCCAACAATGTTCTTAAAGAATCTCATCATGGAAAGATTTTAAAAGAGAAAGGAATAGTATATGCTCCAGATTATGTGGCAAATGCGGGAGGCGTTATAAATGTAGCTATGGAAAACCCTGTTTATAATTATGAAGCTGCAAAGAGTGCTACAGAAAAAATATATAATAGAATATTAGAGATTTTTGAAATATCAGACAGAGAAAATATTTCTACTAATGAAGCAGCAGATAAATTAGCTATAGAGAGAATAGAATCAATAGGCGAGATACATTCGAGGTATATAAGAAAGTAGCATATACTTAAGCGAACATATTTTGCAATATAAGTTTTTCTTTATTCAATTTTTCTTTAAGCTAAAAGTGCAAATATTTTGTTTATATGCTGTTAATAATGTATTAAATAAAATGCAGTTCTTCGTGAAGCGTATCCGAAGGATTTATTGGTATAAAAGAACCAAAATGACTGCATTTTTAGATAAAATACAAGTATTGTTTTGCCTATATAGATATTCCAACATATAAAGTAAAAAATTTGCATTTTCGCGAAGCGTGCCCGAAGGTCTAAAACTTTGACGAAGTCCGCACCGTGTAAGGCGGGAAAAAGTTGAATAAAATAAAAACTTATAATAGATAATATAGTTATTTAGATATACAAAAAATAATTTATTTATAAAAAAGCGGGCTTAAAAAATTAAGTCCGCTTTATTTTTTTAATATATTATTGTTTTATATTTTTATTTTTTTATTAATGGATAGCCCATTTTCTCTCTTGACTCTACATAAGCAGCAGATACCTTTTTCATTAAGTCTCTTACTCTTGCAATATATCCAGCCCTCTCTGTTACACTTATAGCATTTCTCGCATCAAGCATATTAAATACATGCGAGCTTTTCATTACCATATCATAAGCAGGAAGAACACATCCATTAGCTAAACATCTATCGCATTCTTCTTCATATTCTTTGAAATGCCTAAAATACATATCAGTGTCAGCTACTTCAAAATTATATTTAGAGAATTCTCTTTCACTTTGTAAATGTACATCTCCGTATTTTATTCCATGTCCCCATTCCAAATCATACACATTATCAACATTTTGTAAGTACATACATATTCTTTCAAGTCCGTAAGTAATTTCGCCTGTTATAGGCTTTAAATTTATTCCTCCAACAGCTTGGAAATATGTAAACTGAGTTATTTCCATACCGTCAAGCCAAACTTCCCAACCAAGTCCCCAAGCTCCGAGTGTAGGTGATTCCCAGTCGTCATGTACAAATCTTATGTCATGGTCTTTAAAACTTATTCCTAATGCTTCCAAACTTTGTATATATAAATCTTGAATATTTTCTGGAGATGGCTTCATTATTACTTGATACTGATAATAATGCTGAAGTCTGTTTGGATTCTCTCCATATCTTCCATCGGTTGGTCTTCTTGAAGGCTCTACATAGGCAACACTAAAAGGCTCTGGGCCTAATACTCTTAAGGCTGTAGCTGGATTAAATGTTCCTGCTCCTACTTCTAAATCATAACCCTGTTGTATTATGCATCCGTTTTCACTCCAGAATTTATTTAAAGTCATTATTAAATCACTAAATGTCATTTTTGAGTTTTCTCCGATTGATATTATATTTTTACCTCTATTATATAATATATACAATTTAATTGCTATAAATTTATTAAAAAATCATATTATTTTATATACTTTTTTATGTTTTAATATTAAAGTTTAATGTTCTTTTTGTACTGCTTTGTGTTTATTATGATATTGCTATTGACTTTATTATATAATCATAGTACAATATTATCGAAAATTTTAAGGTTTAGGAGAAGTAAATGACTAAAGATACAAAAGAAAAAAGCGGAAATTCTATACTCGATGACTTAATAGCAAAGGCCAAGAAAGCTCAAGAGATATATTCTACTTTCTCGCAAGAACAAGTAGACAATATATTTAAAGCATGTGCTATTGCAATCAATAGCAGAAGAATACCTTTAGCAAAGATGGCTGTAGAAGAAACAGGTATGGGAGTAGTAGAAGATAAGGTAATAAAGAATCACTTTGCTTCTGAATATATTTATAACAAGTTTAAAGATATGAAGACATGCGGAATCATAAGTGAAGACACAGCTATGGGAATGAAAAAAGTAGCAGAGCCTGTTGGTATAATAGCTGGTGTTGTACCTACTACAAACCCAACATCAACTGCGGCATTCAAGTCATTAATAGCTTTGAAGACAAGAAATGCAATAGTATTTTCTCCGCATCCAAGGGCTAAGAAATGTACTCTTGAAGTTTGTAAGATTATTAATAAAGTAGCTGTTGAGCATGGTGCTCCTGATGGACTTATAGGATGTATTGAAGAGCCTACTGTTGAGCTTTCTGCTGCTTTAATGAGCCATCCTCAAATTGATTTGATACTTGCTACTGGCGGACCTGGAATGGTTAAGGCTGCTTATTCAAGCGGTAAGCCTGCTTTGGGTGTTGGTGCTGGTAATACTCCTGCTATAATCGATGAAACTGCTGACATTAAAATGGCTGTTAATTCTGTTATAATGAGTAAGACTTTTGACAATGGTATGATATGTGCAAGTGAGCAGACTGTTGTTGTTGTAAAAAGTGTTTATGAGGAAGTAAAAAAAGAATTTCTATACAGAGGGGCTTATCTTTTAAATAAAGATGAAAAGGCTAAACTTAGTAAAGTAATGATTATAGACGGAGCTTTGAATGCTAAAATAGTAGGGCAGCCTGCTTATGTTATAGCGAAAATGGCTGGAATCACAGTTCCGGAAGAGACAAAAATACTTATAGGGGAAGCTTCTTCTATAAGCAGAGATGAAGCATTCTCTTACGAAAAGTTATCACCTGTACTTGGTATGTATAAGGCTGAAAATTATGATGATGCTGTTGAAAAAGCTCATAATCTAATAGTGTTTGGAGGACTTGGACACACTTCTGTACTTTATACAGATGAAGATAATCAAAAAGAAAGAATTAAAAAATTCTACGAAAAAATGCCTACAGGAAGAATACTTATAAATATGCCGTCTTCTCAAGGGGCTATAGGAGATGTATATAACTTTAGATTAGAGCCGTCTTTGACTTTAGGATGCGGAAGCTGGGGCAACAACTCTACAAGTGAGAATGTTGGTCCTAAACATCTTTTAAATATTAAATCTGTAGCTTCAAGGAGAGAAAATATGTTATGGTATAGAGTACCAG
>CAKVCJ010000188.1 GCA_934725655.1 uncultured Brachyspira sp. | reverse complement strand
ATAGAATAGCAGTAATGTATTTAGGAAGTATTGTAGAGATAGGAGAAGCTAATGAAATAATAGAAAATCCTAAACATCCATATACAAAAGCATTAATCTCTGCAGTGCCGGATGCTTCTACAGGAAGAGCAAACATTATTAAAGAGCTTCCAATTAAAGGAGAGATACCCAATGCATCAAATATACCTAAAGGCTGCCGATTTCACACAAGATGCATATATGCAAAACCTGAATGCCAAAATACTGAGATTATATTAAAAGATGTAAACAGCAGTCATAAATCAGCTTGCCTTTTTTTTGATAGTATATAAATAACTATACCCCATTCCAAGAAGCTGCATTATCTTGATAAGCCCATGTATAAGAATCATTATCCCCTATTAAAACTTTTACTAATGCAGAACCATTGTAAAAAACATATAGTCCATTAACCAAATAAGGTGCATTATCATCAAAGCCGTTCATATTAGTAACAACAACCACGCTATTAAAATTTGTCTGATATCCAAAATATTGAACTTTCCAAGGGGTTGAAGCATTAATTATATTAGCAGTTATAGTTCCAACATTAGCACCATTAGCTACAATAGCACCGCCTGTAATAGTTCCGCTCCCCTCAGGTCTTGGTATCACAGGTACTGCTGTATTAATCTTTGTTTCAATATATTTCTCATTTATTAATTCATTTGTTCCATATGCTGTTACTGTTATATAATATTTTGTGCCATTTGCAAAAGTATAATTTGGGATCTCTATTGTGAAGTTAGTGCGGGTATGATTTGTACCTTTTATAGTAGGAAGTGTTTGTTCTGAATCCTTGATGGCATCATCAGGCTGAATCATATCTTCTGAAGTTTTTGCATATAAATTAAATCCTGCAAAATCTGAAGCAAGTATTCCAGACCAAAACTCTATGCTTACTTTACTATCACCCGGTATAGCTTTTATTTCATAAGGCATATTATATTCATCTATCACAGTAACAAGCTCTTCAGCACAGGAACTAAAAAATATACTAAATAGAATAAGCAACAATATTTTTTTCATCTCTAATAACTTAATATATCGGCACTAATCTGATAGCAATAATCCGCTACTATACTATTAGCACCATTAACACTCCTTACAAATATTTTAGCATAATAGTTTGCATTATTTTTATTAATCTTTATTAAATATAATCTATCAGCAATAACTTCTATATTTTCTGTAGTATATCCCTCGGTTGGCGGAACAACAACATCATAAAGAGAAGTGCCTGCTACACGCTGTACATACCATGTTTCATTTGGTCTTTGAGGATTAGAAAAATAAAGTTTATTGTTATTTAATATTAAACTAGCCAAATAATTTTCTGAAAAAATTATAGTACTTCCGACATTTACAGTTTGATTCAATGCTTCTGGTCTTGGTGTTGCCATCTTAACATAATTATCATAATAATAATAACTTTCGTTTTGAGGCGTTATTTGATAAGCACTCACCCACACATATATAGGTATGCCGTTTCTTATATCAGTCTCTGGAAGAAGAGATATCTCTGTAACATTGCTTCCTGTATAATAAATATTTTTTTCTATTGTAAAAGTAAATGTTTGCAAAGTTGAGCTTCTTGTGGTTACTATTGTTGGAATTGTTTTCTGCTGACTATAAACTCTATATATCCTCGGATTAACACTATCTCCAAAATATATATTATATCCGCTAAATGCAGGTTCATTATTTTGTGCCTGAAATTCTACTACTATTTTTTGATCCATTGGAGTAATTTTTGTTATAAAAGGCTGATTCATCTCTTGTGTAATACTGGTAATATCAGGAAGTCCGCATGAAACGCAACTAATAAAAAATAAAATATATAAAAAAAATTTAACAATATTACTCATCTTTTGATTATATTATTAATATAAAATAATATCAATCTAAAACTTTAAAAACATTATTTAAAGCATATAATATAGTATTTAGTAAAAAATAATAATTATATGCAGATTTTTTATAATTAAAAATTAATAATATCAGATTATACAGAAGTAGTTTTTAACAAATATATCACATAAAAAATATACACTATTAAAAGAAGACACCCTTTTACCTTATTTAAACTTCTGCCTCTCAAAGTAAATAAAAGCAATATTAATCCGCTAAAAACCATCATAACATAATCTATTAAATAATTTTGTGCAGTTGGTAATATTATTCCTCCAAAATTAAATGAAGCTATAGCAGATACCCCAAGCACCCCTCCTACATTAAAAATATTGCTTCCAACAATGTTTCCTATAGATATATCAGCCTCTTTCTTTGAAGCAGCTATAACACTTGTAACCAATTCAGGTATGCTTGTACCAACAGCAACAACTATAAAACCAATAATATGCTCGCTTATAAAATTTCTAAATATACCAGTAACACCTTTCAAAAATATGTCAGAGCCCACAGCAAGAGCAAATATAGATAACACAATTTTAAATATAGCCCTATAAATACTATATGTCTTCGTAGAAGCTGACACCTCTTTTTCAAATATGGCAAGCTCTTCTTTATCTTTAGAAACAACTCTATACAAATAATAAACATATACGCATAGCAAAACTAAAAGTATTATGCCCTCTAAAACAGATATCTTATCTCCGCTTAAAGTTCTTGTATTAAAATTAAGTAAAATAACAAATAATACAGCATACATTATAAACATAGAAAGCATAGATACATGATAAGATTTTTTACCCGCTGCCATATCCATAAATAAAGCAGATACCCCAAGCACAAATACTATATTAAATATATTGCTTCCTATAACATTACCAACCGCAATGGCACTCTCTCCCCTTATAGCACCAAATAAACTAACAAAAAGTTCAGGCGTAGATGTCCCCATTGCTACAACCGTAAGCCCTATTACTATAGGAGGAATCTTTAATTTGTTTGCAATCATCACACTCCCATCAACTATGTATGTACCCCCAAGATATAATAAAAGTATTCCCGCAGCTGTAAAAACTATATATAATAAAATATTTGTCATGTATAAAATTATCCTTTAATTGTTATCTGAATTAGTATGCTCTGTATTATTATCAGTGCTTTCTATATTAAGATTATCATCGCTGTCTTTTTTGTTGCTTTTACTGCTTTTAGCTATGATAGATATTATTAAATAAATTATAAATATTATAAGTATAGATATTATTAAAGCAGTAGAAAACCATAATGGAAATAACACCCAAACCCAACTCCAAGCAACAGCATTAAAAAGTTTTAGTATTATAAATATAAAAGTTAAAAATACTAAAAATGCTACTGCTATATTGAGAATTGGCAATTTATTTTTGCTTTGTATAGTTACATCATTTGTTTTTGAATTATTTTCAGAAGAACTATCAGCATTTTCTTTATTCTCTGCATTATTTATATTATCATTTTTATCTTTCTTAAAAAATAACGAATAAAAAATTATAGTGCCGACAATTAAAATGGCTTCCAAAATAAGAAGTAATACAATATCTCTCCAATTAAAAAGAATAGTCTTACTCAAATTTAGCAAACTTAATGCTATTATAAGAAAAGGAAGCAGTTTGCAAGAAATATTTAAAAGATTCCTTAAAAAATATAAACTAGCCATTGTAAATACATTTTTTATAGTATTAGCCTTCATAATAAAACACCTAATATTATTTTTTATAATACTCATTATTATAATAATATTTTTAATTAAATTCAAATTATAGAAACTTAAAAATAATCAAGTTAAGATACTAATTTCCGACTAATTAACATAATACAAACAAAAAGGATAAACAAAATGCAAATTTTTAGCGTAGACTATTTACCCACAAATAATTATGAATTATTAGGTTTAGTTAAAGGCAATATAGTGCAATCAAAACATATAGGCAAAGACATATTAGCTTCTTTTAATACATTAGTAGGCGGAGAAATAACAAGCTACACAGAAATGATAAATGAAGCAAGAGATATAGCTACAAACAGAATGATAGAAGAAGCCAAAAAACTTGGTGCTAATGCTATAATAGGAGTAAATTATAGTACTTCTTCAGTATTACAAGGCACTACAGAGGTTGTTGCTTACGGCACAGCTATTATATTAAAATAAAAAATTAATAAAAAAAAACAAAAAATAAAAAAAGGATTTTAAATGAGAAGACAAAGCACAGAATTTGAAGATTTAGATATGAATGAAGAGGCTTGGCGTATAT
>CAKVCJ010000187.1 GCA_934725655.1 uncultured Brachyspira sp. | reverse complement strand
TGGATGCTAAAGGAGCTAAGAGAGGACTTGCTACTTTGTGTATCGGCGGTGGTATGGGTTGTGCTACCATTGTAGAGATGTAATAATTTTGTTGGGCAGGTTTAGAGAGTGTTTTTCTAAACCTGTTTTAATTATTACAATATAAAATTTAATTTTAAGGAGAAAATTGATGGATTTTGTAAAGTATGAAGAGAAGGGTATGATAGCTGTTATTACTATTAGCAGAGAGAAAGCTCTTAATGCCCTTAACTCTCAAGTTTTAGATGAACTTGATAAAACTTTAGATGCTGTTGATATAAATAATATTAGATGTTTAATATTAACTGGTGCGGGAGAGAAATCTTTTGTAGCGGGTGCTGATATATCTGAGATGAGTAAGGCAAGCAAGTCAGAGGGGGAAGCTTTTGGAAAGAAGGGTAATGATGTATTTAGAAAGATAGAAACTTTCCCTATACCTGTGATTGCTGCGGTTAATGGTTTTGCTTTGGGCGGGGGATGTGAAATAGCTATGAGCTGTGATATACGCATTTGTTCTGATAATGCTTTATTTGGTCAGCCTGAAGTAGGGCTTGGTATTACTCCGGGTTTTGGCGGCACTCAGAGACTTCCTCGATTGGTGGGTGCTGGTATGGCTAAACAGTTAATATATTCTGCTAAAAACATTAAGGCTGATGAGGCTTATAGGATTGGTTTAGTTAATGCTGTTTATACTCAGTCTGAACTTATGGCTCAAGCTGAGAAATTAGCTCAAACTATTGCTAACAATGCTCCTATTGCTGTTCGTAATTGTAAGAGGGCTATCAATAGGGGACTTGATGTTGAGATGGATATGGGCATTATTATAGAAGAAAAGTTATTTGGGGATTGTTTTGAAAGCGAGGACCAGAGAGAGGGTATGGCTGCTTTCTTAGAAAAGAGAAAAGTTGAAAAATTTGTTAATAGATAACATATTTTTCATTAATAATTTATTTTAAATTTAATAAAATTTTTTGTAAAAATAAAGGAGAAATTAAAATGAAAGTTGGTGTTATTGGTGCTGGAGCTATGGGTTCTGGTATTGCTCAGGCCTTTGCTCAGACTGAAGGTTATGAAGTTTGTTTATGCGATATTAAAGAAGAATTTGCTGCAAGCGGTAAAGCAAGAATTGCTAAGAGTTTTGACGGAAGAATTGCTAAGGGTAAAATGGAGAAGGCTGATGCTGAGAAAATTTTATCTAAAATATCTATTGGTTTAAAAGATATTTGTAAGGATTGCGATTTAATTGTTGAGGCTGCTTTTGAAAATATGGAAGTTAAGAAAACTACTTTCAAAGAATTGCATGAAATTTGTAAGCCTGATTGTATTTTCTCTTCTAATACTTCTTCACTTTCTATTACTGAGATAGGTGCTGGAATTGGAAGGCCTGTTGTGGGTATGCATTTCTTTAACCCTGCTCCTGTTATGAAATTAGTTGAAGTTATTTCTGGTATCAATACTCCGAGAGATGTTGTTGAAAAAATTATCAAAATATCTGAAGAAATTGGCAAAACTCCTGTTGAAGTTAATGAGACTGCTGGTTTTGTTGTTAATCGTATATTAGTACCTATGATTAATGAAGCTATAGATTTATATTCTATGGGGGTTGCTTCTGTTGAGGGTATAGATAATGCTATGAAGCTTGGCGCTAATCATCCTATGGGCCCTTTAGCTTTAGGTGATTTGATTGGGCTTGATATTGTGCTTGCTATTATGGAAGTGCTTCAAAGAGAGACTGGGGACCCTAAATATAGACCTAGTGCTTTACTTAAAAAAATGGTTCGCGGCGGTTTGCTTGGACAAAAAACTGGTAAAGGTTTCTATGAATATTCTAAATAATTAATATATAGTTTGTTTGTTGTTTGCGGAGAGGTTAATTTTAATCTCTTCGCTTTTTTGTATTTGTAATAATTTTAATTATAATATACTATTTTTATAATTAAAATGAGGATATATATATAATTATGAAATATAATGAAATAAATAATGAAGGTATAGAAAAATTAATGGATATTTTTTATGCTAAAATTAGAGTGCATAAAGAATTGGGGCCTATATTTAATGGAGCTGTAGGAATTGATGATGAGTCTTGGGAGAGACATAAAGAAAAGATTGCTAAATTTTGGAAAACTATGCTTTTAAATCAAAAGCTTTATATGGGTAATCCTGTTCAGCCGCATATTAATCTTATGCCTTTTGATATGAAGTTATTTGATACTTGGCTTGATTTATTTAAAGAATGTCTTGATGAAGTATTTGAAAACGAATCTTCTAATCATTATTATGAGGTTGCAAGCAATATTGCTAAAAACTTTAAGGCGGTATTATTTAATCAGTAATATTTTAGAATATTTTAATGGCAGAAGATAAAAATTTACTATATAATTTTATCTTTTGCCTTATATTTCTGATATATTGCTTCTAATTTTTTCTAATATTTTTTTTATTGTTTCAGCATCTTTTGGATTGAGTTCTTTTACTATTGTATCTAAAACTTGATTTTCATAATTCTCTATAATAGGCAATTCTTTTTTAGCCTTTTCTGTAAGATATAATGAAAAAGCTCTTTTATCGAGTTTATTTTCTTTTCTTCTTATAAAAGATTTAATTTCTAATTTATCTATCATAGCTTTTACAGTATTTTGGTCTTTATCAAGTCTTAGTGATAATTCTTTTTGTGATATGCCTTCTTCTTTTGAAAGTTCTTTTAATACGATTAATTGTTCTGGTGTAATATCGAAATTAATTATTTGTTTTCCTATGTATTGATATATTTTTCTTGCGGTATAGCATATATCATAGCCTATGTTATTAATAATAATAAACTCCTTATATAATAAAAAATGCCATCATAATTTTTAATTATGATAGCATGTAATTTATTTTTTGTTAATATCTATATAATTTATTATTGAGCTCTTTCTATTAGAGAGTTTAAATATTTTTCCATTTGTGTTTTTGTCATAATAAATGGATTTGCTTCGCCATCTTTTAGATTAGCAGCTTTTTCTAAATTAGCATATCCATTATCTGCAAATAGATGTGCTGTTAATGATACTAATGCATTTCTTGAGAGAGCTTCTTTTTTGAAATGTTCTGCTGACTCTTTATATTTTGCTATTAATTCTTTATCTTTTGGAAGTCCTGTCCCTCCCCAAAGCACGGCTGTGTATTCTTTTCCTTTATATTTTACAGGGAATATAAAAGAGCTGCATCCTGCGGTGTGTCCTGGAGTTTCTAATATGGTTATGCTTGTATCTCCAAGTTTTATTACATCTTTATCTTTTGAATATATATCAACTTTTGTTTTTGGAGAGCGCGGAGAGTTTGCACCTGTATTTAAATTATACATTAAATCAGTATCAGTTTTTGTTAATAGCACTTTAGCACCCTATTTATTTCTTAAATAATTAGCTCCGCCATAATGGTCTCCATGTCCATGACTTATTATTATATATTTTAAGTTTTTAGGGTCTAAGCCAAAGCCTTTAATGCCTTCCTCTATAAGTTTAGCATCCCTGTCGTCCCACATGGAATCTATTAGAATAAGTCCCTCAGAAGTATCAATTACCCAAGCAACAACACTTACACTTCCTATGCAGTATACATTATCGAATACTTTTGTAGGTTTTAGAGGAGTGTTGTCGTTTAGATAATCCATAGGGGTTTTCTCAGCAGCAGATACTGAAAAAACTACCATTAAAAAAATGAAAAAAGTTTTTTGTAATAAATTAATCAAATGTCTATCTCCTATTAATTATTTATTTTAAATATAGTATGTATACGTATTATTTTCAATATGAAAAATATTATTTTTTGATTTTTTATATTTAATTAAATAAAAAAATTATAAATGAATGACTATAATAATCTTTTTTATATGTTATAATTAAAAATATTTTATTTTGGATTAATTATGTTAAAGAGATTAATATTTATAATTTTATTTTTAAATATTTTAAATAATTTGTATTCTCAGGATTATAATGAAGAAGAACAAAATCCTCCTATAAATATTCCTATAATCAAAGCAATAGCAGAAGATGATATTAATTCTATAAAAAATATTATAAATAGCGGGGAAGATTTAGAGATTAGAGATGAGCAGGGAAATACTCCTTTAATATGGGCGGCACTTTATGGAAATGTTGATATAGTAAGAGAGCTTATCAATGCTAATGTAAATGTTAATAATACTAATAATTTTGG
>CAKVCJ010000186.1 GCA_934725655.1 uncultured Brachyspira sp. | reverse complement strand
TTGGGTGTTGTTTAGAGCTAATAATTTAACTCATGCATTAGAATTATACAAATTAATGTTTAGTTATAAAGAAAGTGCATATACTGTTAGATATTTCTTCTATCCTCAGACTTTAATATGTTTCATTTTTGGGATATTATTAAGCGGATTATTTCAGAGTTTATTTCCAAAAATGAAAGCGGCTATATTTTCAAGTAGGGTTTATATATTAGAAAGCATAATTCAATTTATACTCTTATTTATTTGTATTATGTATTTGGTTAATGGAACTTACAATCCATTTATTTATTTCAGGTTTTAAGAGAGTTATTTATGAAAAATATAAAATTATTTAATAAAATATTATTATCTATAGGAATTATTTTTATAATAGCAATATTAATTTTATTTATTTTAGGTAATATTGAGAGAAAAGGTTATTTATCAGAATTCTATATTAATGCAGATGATACTTTAAAATTAAATAATATAGATATAGAAAATACCAAAAAATTCTTCTCTATAGAAGATCAATTAGATTATTCATTATTAACTAATTATATATTTACAAATTCTAATATTTCAAGATATAGTTATAATTTCAGAATAAGATATTATAGCAAAGTATTTAGAAATAGTGATATTTATGGAGTATATATATATACTAATAAAGCTATTGAAGATAATAGTTTTATTAAAGAAATGATTTTTGGTGAAGAAGGAAGTCCTTTTGGTGTATTAACTTCAACTAAAGAATTAAAGCAAGGTGATAAAATAGATAATATTTATTATAAATTAAAACTTAAAATTTATGTACTATTGTTTTCTTTATTTTCAATATATTTAACATTAATTATATTACATTTTATTATAAAATATATATATTGGATTAGATATGTTTATATATTGTTTATGTTTTTATCTTTTTTAATAATCCCTAATGTTATATATTTTTTATTTGGAAATTATTTTGATGAGACTAATTATGAAAATAGACTGAAAGTTTCAAAACCTATTCTATCAATTACTAATTTAGTTAACTATCCTGTACAATATGAAAAGTATTTTAATGATTATATTCCTTTTAGGAATGAGTTAATACAGTTGAAAAATATTATTGATGTAGTAATATTTAAAAATATTATTTCAGATAGAGTAATATTTGGTAAAGATAATTGGTTATTTTATACTTCAAGTTTATATGAACCTAATAATTATTCTTTAAAAAAATACATAGGATTTGATAAAAATAATTTTACAATTAATGAATTAAATACTGCTAAGAGTAATTTAATCTATTTTAAAAATGAATTAGCAAAAAAAAATATTGATTTTATATTAATGATATGTCCTGATAAACAATATATATATTCTGAATACATGCCTGAATATATTAGAAGAAAAAAATATGTAAATGATAATGATAAATTTGTAGAGTATATAACAAACACAACAGATATAAATATAGTTTACCCTAAAAGTGAATTAATAAAATATAAAGATACATATCAGGTTTATTATAAGTATGATTCGCATTGGAATAAAATAGGAGCATATATTGGATATTATGTGTTAATGAATAAATTATCATTAGGAAATGTAAAGAATATTAATGAATTATACAAAAATAATTTAGGTTATGATTATGCTTTTAAATTTGGTATGTTATATAATGATTTAGCCAATATGATATCTTTATCAAAATCAAAATTATACACAGATGATTATTTTTATTTAATAGATATTTACAGTAACAAACAATATGAAATTACGAAAACAAGAGAAGGATATATACCTTATAACTTTAATACATTTTCATATACTCCTAGTAGTGATAAAAAAATTTTTATTATTAGAGACTCTTATACAATAGATATGGTTGATTATATATCTACATATTTTAAAAATAGCAGCTTTATTAACATAAATGATTTTAAAATTGATTATATACTTGAAGATATGCCTGATATATTAGTATTTGAAACAGTTGGTAGAGATTTGAAAAGAGGGGTGTTGCAGGTTATACCAAATTACAAAATAGAAGAAATTAATAAAGATTTAGAAACTAATTCTGCTGCATCCAATAATTAAATTGACAAAACTTTTATATTTAGTATTATATAACTATATTATTAATAATTAGGATAAAAATATTGAAAATAAAAGATATTGGTTTTGATAAATATTTTGAGAAATTGGCATTAGAAAGTTTAAAAATTGATTCTTTAAAAGAAATTAATAATGAAGAACTTGTGCCTGCAAGAGTGATAAGAATTAATAAAAGATATTATACTTTATTTTCTGATGAGGGAGAGTTTTTAGCAAGAATTAAGGGAAAGATTAGGTATAACTCTGAAGTACAAAGTGAGCTTCCTGTGGTTGGTGATTGGGTATTAATGAAAAAGTCGGATAATAATGCTTTTATTGATACCATTCTCACTAGAAAAAATATTCTTTACAGAAAAGCAAATGTGAAAAAAAATGATATTCAGGCGATAGTAAGCAATATTGATTATGCTTTTATTATAGTAGGAATCGATAATGAAATGCCTATGTCTGCTATTGCGAGATATTTGTCAGTTGTTCACACTTCTGGAATCAAACCAATAATTGCAATTAGTAAAATAGATTTGTATGAAGAAGCAGAATATAAAGAATTATTAGCAGCTATAAAAGAAACTTATCCTAATGAAACTGCTTTTGCATACAGTTCAAAAACAGGAAAGAATGCTGATACATTTTTGAAATATATTAAGAAAGATACTTCATCGGTTTTTATAGGGGCTTCTGGTGCTGGTAAATCTACCATTATTAATTATCTTTTGAAAGATGAAAAGATGAAAACTCAAGAGGTGAGAGAGTATGATTTTAAAGGAATGCATACTACAACACATAGAGAGCTTTTAGTATTAGAGAGCGGAGGTGTTGTAATAGATACTCCTGGTTTAAGAAATTTAGGTTTATGGGAAGATGATAAGGGCATAAAGAAAACTTTTGAAGATTTGGAAGAGTATGCTAAAAAATGTAAGTTTAAAGACTGTACTCATCAGCATGAACCAGATTGTTATATATTAGAATTACTTGAAAATGATGAGATACCTTATGAAAGATATGATGCTTATATAACACTTCTTAATGAAAATAGAGAGTTGCAGAAAAGTTCTATAGAGATAAAGAAAGACAGAAAAATGGCTTTAAAGAAAATCACTAAACATAGAAATAATTATAAGAAGATGAATGTAAAAAATAAAAAATAATTCAGATTTTATAATTATATTTAATCAAAAAAATATAATGAAATTCTTTCAATGTAAATTAATTTTATTTATCCTATATATATAAGGTAAAACGTAAATTTATCACAAATTTTATTTACAAAAAATTGACAAAGCGTAGTGCATTTATTATACTATTTTTTATAATATGTATTTTATAAATTAAATGGAGATTTTTTATGAAAAAAGTTATAGTTTTTATGATGGTTTTTAGTTTATCTTTATTTGCTCAAAGAAAAATGACTCCATTAATGGATGCTTTAGAGAGAAAAGATACTAAAAGAGCAATAGAACTTATAAACTCAGGGGCCGATATTAACACAAAAGACAGAATGGGAGAAACGCCATTAATAGAGGCGGCAGAAGAGGGGCTTCTTGAAGTTGTTAGAGTATTGATAGAAAAGAAAGCAGATTTAAATGCGGTAAATGTTAGAAAGAGAACTGCTTTAAGCAGAGCTTCATATAAAGGTTATACTGAAATAGTGCGTATGTTGGTTAATGCTGGTGCTGATATTAATATCAAAGATAAATACGGAAAAACAGCATTAAGCTATGCAAGCCAAAGAGGACATCAGAGTATAGTTAAAATTCTAAAAGCGGCGGGTGCAAAATAAAATTGATTTATTTTAATAATAATATTCTATAAGCAGCATAGGCAAAGAATTTTTATTAAATATTATTTTTTATTGCTAAAATATTAAAAAAATATATTAAATTTTATTAAAATTACAATAATTTATATTGATAATAAATTTAATTATAATATAATTCTCTTTACAAAATTTAATTGAGAGGAAAAAAATGAAAAAAATATTATTTTTAGTTCTTGCTGTTATAGGAACAATATTCGCAGTATCTTGCGGACAATCTTCAAATACAACAACTGAAAAAGCAGATGCTGCTATGGTTACAGTTGATGATTTATTAGGTAAAGAGTTTGCTCTTACTAATATGTATGAGGGTAAAGAAGTTACTATTGCT
>CAKVCJ010000185.1 GCA_934725655.1 uncultured Brachyspira sp. | reverse complement strand
ATTTATTTCTTCCTCCGTTAATTGATACAACCCATAAACCAACCTGTCAATCTCTCCATCCAACGCTCTAACCTGCCGCTCTAAAATCTCTTTAGTATTAGGATTATTTTCTCCAACCAACTTCTTATTAATCGCGATTATATTATCTACGAGTTTAACTAATTTATCGTGGACTTCTTTATCCGACTTTTTTGTCAAATCTACCGAAGGCATAGGAATTCTTGAAGTTACAGGGTTATCAAAGTGCATTGTTCTAATCGCTAAACCAAAAATAAAAATATATACATACCAAGATATTAATTTAGAATTCAAAATTGCTAATATAAATTTAGTATCTAAATTACTAATATTTTCAAGTTGATTTACTGTATTTAATAAAATATATTCGTCTTTATTATCTAATATACTTGAAGGCATAGCTATAATTTTTATATGCGGTACTGGGTTCATTATATGAGCTACTATGTTCTGCACTAAAATAGAATTATTTTTTATAAGACCTTTATCATTTACAATATATTTTTCTCCAACTACTCGCCGTAGGGGCTTTCCGCACGGCATAGCTTTAGAGTGTAGAATATATAATAGTGTGCGGTTCACTACTCGCCGTAGGGGCACTCCGCACGGCATAGCTTTATAGCGTATAATATGTGCTAAAGTGCGGTTCATTATCGCATATTAGAGTATCATAAGTTTTCGGCAATAGACTATCTAAAATTAAACGACTAATTTTTATTTTGTTTATTTAAATGTTTATTGTAACTATCTGATTGAGTATGTGCAATTTCATCAATTACAAAAAACATTGACTCTATTAATTTTGTAGCTTCATCTGGATTTTTTTGATAAGTATCATATAAATCAAATGCTTGATGATGACTTTCTGTATTAGTATATCTATATATGTATAATAAATCTGCTTTAATATTAGTATCAGAAATAATATCAAATAATTTTTCTACTCTATCATTATGTTTATCAAATGGGTCTAAAAATGATAAAATAGCCTCAAATATTCTTCTACACATATTTGGTAGCATAACAAGTTCTTCATATGATAATTTATTATCTTCTTTAATTATTTTTTCTTTCAAATCATATAATTTACTATATAAATATTGATACTCTGATTCATAATTTTTAAAATATTCATTTATATCATCTATTTCAGATGAAAATTTATAATTATCTCTTTTTATTTCTTTAAAACTATTAATTGGTATTTTCTTATCAATTCTTTTAATATTTTTAAACCAATTATAAACTCGCCTAAAAAAATAAAAATGGTGTGTTATTATAAATAGCTGTTCTACATCTTGTAAATTAGCATGTAAAAAAGAATATAGGTTATACAAATAATTAGAATCTAAACTAGATATAGGATCATCTATAACAACAATGCAATTTTGTTTATTTTTGTTATTTTTATTATCTTCTAATGATATAATAAAATGAACTATACATATAGCTGTCTTTTCACCTTCACTAATATAATTTTTTATATCATCTTTTTCTCTCATAATCTTATATTCTTTTAACATATCATCAAATTCTATTCTTATATCCTTTCTACCTAAAAAATTATGAAGTTTTGAATTTAATTTCTCTAAAGGAATTTTTATATCATTTATTTTTTTCTCTATATCTTCTTTTCTATTAATTATTTGAGATTTTTGTTGATAAATTTTCTCTTTATTATTTTTACTTTCTTCTATTTGATTTTTCAAATTATTTATATATTCTTCATCAATCGCTAAATAGTGAGATATAATTATATCTATAATATTTTTTCTTAAACTATCATTATTTTTAATAGTTTCATTATGTTTTTTTATTTTTAAATTAATATTGTTAATTTTCTCATTAATATTATATAGATTTTTGGTATAATCAAATATGATATCATCATTTGCTATATATATATTACTTATTTTTTTATTAATGTCTTCAAATATTGAATCGAATTCTATATTATTATATTCTTCTATTATATTATTTTTTAAATTAATAATATTTTCTTGTTCTTCAATATAAAATGATTTTTCATCTATTAAACTATTTAATTTAAATATATATTCTTTTAAGTTAATTATTTCTTTTTCATATAATTTTAAACTATTTATTATTTTATTTATTTCATCATTAAAATATTTTATAAAATTATCATATAATTCTCCAAGTGGTCTAAAACAAAATGGACATTTTTTTTCTTGAAATGTATCTATATTAATACCTTCTAATATCCAATTTTTAAAATTTTTATCTGAACCATTTTCAAATTTAGATATAAAATCTTTAAATATATTATTATCATAATTCAATTTTGGTATAGATTTATTAAGTATATTTAAAAGGTCATTATATATATTAATATATTTATTTATGTCAATATTATCAATCTCTTTTATATCTACTTTATTATTAATATTTTTAAGCTCATTAATATAATCTAATAATTTTGAATTATCTATTTTTTTTAATGACTTGCTTTCTGATATTTTTCTTACAGTACTTGCATTACATTTTTGAGTTTGCAAATTATTATCACAATCGCTTACAATATTTTTTGCTATAAGTTGATATTTATCTTCAATACTTTTTTTATTTTTTTTTATTAAATTATCTAATTCAGCTATTTCTTTATCCATATTATTAATAGAATTCTTTATTTCTTCCAATTCATATTTTAGTTTTATACTTTCTTCTCCTAAATTAAAAGATATAGGATTCACATTTTGTCGAAAATTATCATTCAAATAATCTTTCCCAGAATACACCTTTATGTATAAATCTTTATCGTCTGCAGGTTCAAATACATATTTATTACTATCAATATTATTTTCAGATATTTCTTTAAATATTCTAGTTAATGTTGTTTTTCCACTACCATTATAACCAAAAATAAGGTTGAATTTTTTACATTCTAATTCAGTATCTTTTAATATACCATATTCTTTTATTTTTATTTTAGATATCATTATGCAAACTCCATATTTATATATATTAAATTATAATAATGGAAATAAACACCTATTATAGTTCCTTTTATTCATTAATAATCCTTCTTTCTTCATCATTTAAATTATAAATAGAAAATATCAAATTATCAAGTTGTTTTTCACAAGCTGAAATCTGCCTATTTATCATATTTAAAGAGTTAGGATTTTTTTCATTGATAAGCTTATTATTTAATTCAATTATATTTTTTACTAAAATAACAATTTTATCATATTCTTTTCTTTGTATATCTAATAAAGGCATTGGTATTTTAGCCGTAATTACCGAATCAAAATGCATAGTCATTATAGCCTTACCGTATATAAACCTATAAGTATACCAAGATATTAATTTGGAATTTAATACTGCCAAAATATAATAAATAGAAAAATTACTTTTATTAGATAATTGATTTATAGTATCCAATATAATATATTCATTTCTATTTATTAAATCCGAAGGTATTCCTCTAATAATTATTGACGGTTTAGGAATATCTGTATATGATATAATATTTTGCACTAATATAGAATTTGCTTCTATCGTTGCTTTATTGTCAACGACATCCTTTTGCAAAATATATTTTTTAGAATTATCAGGGAAATAATATCTTGATATATTTTTACCGCCTATAACTTTGTAATATTTATTTTTAGGTATTTCATCAGTCGATAACTTTTGATAACCTCCGCCTCTTCTATTTATTATAAAGTCATTTAAATAAATTTCTGATTTTCTCATTTTATAAGCGATATTTAATTCTTCATTAGAAACAGCATTTAAATAAAATCCAAATTCTCTAAATGTTTTTTTATCAATTTTGCCAACCGTTATAATATTATTTTCGTTTCTTTCAGAGGCTTTATAATTATTAATTTCAGAATTATTACAAAACATAATTATAACTTGTTCCAATTTAACTTCTTTCCAAACTTTACCGCAATCTACCAATTCCTGCAAATCGTTTATAATCAATTCTCTTGAGCTTTCCCAATTTGAAGCGTATATAAAAGATTTAGGAATTATAAAACCATTAACGCCTTTGTCTTTTAATAAATGTTTCGATAATCCTATAAATAATGCGGCGGTATTCGTATTGTTTAAACTATATTTTCTCTCCAAATAATCTCTTTCAATATCCATTAATTCTGCTCCGTAAGGAGGATTGCCGATAACAATATCAAATCCGCCCGACTTAAAAATCGAAGAAAATTCCCTCTCCCAATCAAAGCAATTAATTTTATATT
>CAKVCJ010000184.1 GCA_934725655.1 uncultured Brachyspira sp. | reverse complement strand
TAGCGGAAGCAGGGTCAAAAGGCATTTTATCATTATGAGCATCTGTATATCTTGCATAATACCAAGAACTGCATGTGAATGTATCCATAGTGTCAGTTTCTCTTTTTGCAGGAGCACCGCATTTTGGACATGTTGTATTAACGAATGATGCAGATTTTTTAAGAGGATTCTCTCCAACTGTAAACTCTATATCCATAGGAAGAGTTATAGGAAGTTCGCTTTCAGGCACAGGCACAACACCGCATTTATCACAATGTACAAAAGGTAAAGGGTTGCCCCAATATCTTTGTCTTGATATAAGCCAATCTCTAAGTTTATACTGTACTTGCTCTCTTCCAAAACCTTTTTCTGCTGCATATTCTATCGCTCTTTTTATAGCATCTCTTGAAGAAAGTCCGTTTAAAATATCTGAATTAACAACTATTCCGTCTTCTATATAAGCCTCTGTCATAGTTTCTGCTTTTATAGAATTGTCAGCATTTTGTATAACAACTTTTACAGGAATATTGTATTTTTTAGCAAATTCAAAGTCCCTCTGGTCATGAGCAGGTACAGCCATTACAGCACCGCTGCCATACTCAGCTAAAACGAAATTAGCGGCATATAAAGGAGCTTTCTCGCCATTAAATGGATTAACTACATATCTTCCTGTAAATACACCTTCTTTCTCGTAGTCTGTTTTTTGGTCAATCTTAGCAGACTTTTTAATAAACTCTTCTACAGCACTTCTTTGTTCGGCAGTACACATATCTAAAAGCCCGTCATAATTCCAAGCTATAGCCATATAAGTAACACCGTAAATAGTGTCTGGACGAGTTGTAAATATAGGGAACTCTTTGCCGTCATCTAAATTGAAATTGATATAAGCACCTACACTTCTTCCTATCCAGTTTTTCTGCATAGCTATAACATTATCAGGCCAGTAGCCTTCTAATAGTTTTAAATCAGCATCTAATTGCTCAGCATAATCAGTAACTTTTATATACCATTGCTCAAGTTTCTTTTTAGTAACCTCTCCGTCGCATCTCCAGCAAGTGCCTTCTGCAGTAACCTGTTCATTTGCAAGCACAGTATTACAATGGCCGCACCAGTTAACATCGCCGCCTTTTCTATATAAAAGCCCTTTCTCATACATTTTTAATATAAACCACTGCCCCCATTTATAATAATCAGGCAAACAAGTGGTAACTTCTCTATCCCAGTCATAAGAATATCCGAGCAAGTTTAACTGCTCTTTCATATTAGCAATATTTTTTAAAGTCCATTCAGCAGGGTGAGTTTTATTATCAATAGCGGCATTTTCTGCAGGCATACCGAAAGCGTCCCAGCCCATTGGGTGTAAAATATCATAACCCAACAGTTTATAGTATCTCGCTATAGAGTCTGCTATAGTATAGTTTGAAACGTGTCCCATATGCATTTTTCCAGACGGATAGGGAAACATCTCTAATACATAATATTTTTTGTCTGTCGGTTTAGAAACTGTTTTGAAAGATTGATTGTCTTTCCAGTACTTCTGCCATTTCTTTTCAATGGTGGTAAAATTATATTCCATAATATACACTCCGTAGTTTGATACTATTTATTAATAAAAAAATTATTATTTTTATGTGTATTTTGTAAAATCCTGCTTATTTTATTACTGTATAAAGAATTAAAATAAGATGATAACAGCAAAATATATTTACTGAAAATTTTTACAACAAAAATTATATTGCAAAATGTTATATTTTTCAAGCATTTTTTGTATATTTGTATAGATTTATACTAATTGTAAAGAATAATAGTTTATATTTTACATAAAATTTACACTAATCTATACCTTATGTGTGATATGTATTATATATCAATTATAAAAGGCTAATAATTGTAAATTTATTGTAAAATATTTGTAAAATTATATTGACAAAACTCTGCCTTTGACTATAATTATAATTGTAAAGATAATTTACAATAACTCGACGGAGGTTAATATGAACGCTAAATTACAACTCTCTATAAAAATAACTCCTAGCAAATTGCCTGAAAATGCTAGAAGATTAATAGAATTTTACTTCCATAATACAAAAATAATATATATAGATAAAATTAATGATAAGTATGAAGTAAAATTATCCAACGGAACTTATATTGATTTTGATAAAAACGGTAATTGGAATTATATCAGCAGCGATGAAGATATAAGAGAAAATATACTTCCAAAGTCTATATCAAATAGTGTAAGAAATATTATGAAAAAATATAAAGATGCTCATATATATGAAATAAATAAAAGAATAAATTTTTATAGAATAAAATTAAGCAATTCTATAGATTTATGTATAAATTACAGAGGAGATTTATTAGCTTAAAAAAGTTTTTTTATTGAGTATTAGTATGAGTTATTATATAATATACATCATATTAATAAAAAAGGTTGTTTTATGAAAAAGAAGATATTATTTATATTAATAATTGCAATTTCATCACTTTATTCCAAGAGCAATAATGAGAAAATAAATAGTTTAGGCATTACAAATGAAATAATAAAACAAAGTGATGAATTATTAAGTTTATTAGAGAAAAATAAAAATAAAACAGGTGTATCTGAAATAATAGAATTAATAAATGAGGGCGGTATAAATGCTTTTTCAAAAGGCGAGATTATTATAGGCGATGTTACCCACTATCCTAATTCTACTCCTTTAATGATAGCTTCATCATATAATCATTATGATATAGCAAAAGCTTTAATTGATAATGGGGCTTTGGTTAATTTAAGAGCAGGCGATGGATTTAATGCTTTAATGGAAGCTGTAAGAACTGGCAATATAGAGATAGCAAAATTACTAATAAACAATAATTCTGATATAAATATAAAAAATAAAGACGGAAAAAATATGATTATGATTGCATGCGAAAAGGGCAATGAAGAGATGTTTAATTTATTAGTAGAAAATAATGCAGATATAAATGCAAAATCATCTTGGGGAGCATCTGCACTTATTTATGCTTCTGAAAAAGGCAATATCAATATAATGAAATATTTAATAGATAATGGAATAGATGTTAATGGAAAAGCCGATGATAATGGGGATACTCCATTACTTTGGGCTGTTACAGGAGAAAATCCTTATGAAGCTTCAAAACTTTTAATAGAAAATGGTGCCGATGTAAATGCTGCAAATGATAGCGGAGTTGCACCTGCTACTATACTTGCGGCGTCTACTCCAAAAGTAGTAAAGCTTTTAAAAGATAATGGGGCTGATTTAGATACAAAATTTTTAGATTATTATCCTCCTATAGCAATTGCTGCAAGCGTTGGTAATTTAGAAATAGTTAAGGCATTGGTTGAAAATGGTGCTGATGTGAACTATTATCCTAATGATATAAACTATACTGCGATATTTCATGCTATAGACCAACATAATTATAAAGTTGCTGAATATTTATTTAAAAACGGAGTGGATTTAAATATAAAAATGAAACCTGATAATGACTATGGCAGAAGTATAAAAGAAAGCTATAATGTTTTAGAATATGCCGAGGCTATTCAGGATAAAAAAATGATTAGCATAGTAAAAAAATATTATAAGAAAAAATAAATATTTTATTTTCTACTAAATATAATCAATGAAATCTAAAATGAAATCTACGTTGACAAAATATACTGCTACAACGTATATTCAAAGAATATAATACATAATTAAAAAGAGGTTTATGATGAAAGTATTATGGATTATTATGATTAGTTCATACATTGCTTATGGTCAGGTAAGTGAAGATTTTAAGAATTTAGCGGCAACAAACAAAGAATCAGCATTATACAAATCAGTAGTATCAGAAAATATTGATGAGTTTAAATATGTAATTGAAAACAATAAAGAATATATAAACTCTATAAGAAACATTGAAACATGGTATAACTATATACCTAATTTAAGCACTAATAATTTCTCTAATTTCGTAAAAGTTTTGTTAGATAATGGAATGGATATTAACGAGAAAAATGAAGAGGGAAAAAGCCTTATACTTGATATAAGTAAGTACTACAATTCACTTCATAAACCTAAATTCGGTACAAGTGAAATTATAGGAGTTCCAGATAGTAAATATAAAATTGAAACATTTATAAATCTTGGAGCAAATATTAATATACAAGATAATGAAGGAAATGGTATAATTCACTATATACTTTCCAGAGATAATATAGGAACAGAAGAATATGATATTATTGAAATGCTCATAAAAAACTCAGTCAATATTAATTTACAAA
>CAKVCJ010000183.1 GCA_934725655.1 uncultured Brachyspira sp. | reverse complement strand
AGAATGCAGGAACTGCTCAGGGCAGGGTTATAGCAGACAGTTGGAAATCGCATGCTAATTGGGATAAAAATGAAGATGGGAAGATTCAATGCGTAATAATAAAAGGAAGAACTAATAGCTTTGAGAGTGAGAATAGAACTCAATATATGAAGGATTATTTAAAGAAGAATAATGTTAAACTTCATATATTGGCCGAGGTTTATGCTTCTGATAATAGAAAGACCGCTTCTATAGAAATGGATAAATTAATGGCTAAATATTCTCAAAAAATAGAATATATTATAGCTAATGATGATAATATTGCTTTGGGGGCATTGGATTCTATTAAGAAATTTGGTTTTAATAATGACAAGAGAATGCTTAATTACATACCAATAGTAGGAATCGGCGGCATACCAGAATATTTAGAAGCGATAAAAAATTATTCAGCATTTGCCACAGTGATGCAAAACCCTTCCACACAGGCGGAAGTTTTATCGAAAGTTTCATTAAATATAATAAATAATAAATCTCCGTTAGACGGCACAACTTTGAGTTTTGAGAATAATAAATATATTTTTGTGCCTTATATACCTATAACGATGTTTAATTTGGATAGGGCTATTGAAATTTATAAATAATATATTTATTAAAAAAATAGGAGTAATTTTATGAGTAAATTTATTTTTTCATTGCTATTATTTTTATCTATTATTTTTTATAGTTGTTCATCGAATAAGGTTAATGATTCTAATGATAAGTCAATAGATGTAGCTGTGGCGATATATCGATATGATGATAGTTTTATTTCTTTTATGAGAAGGAATATTGAAACATTTTTGAAGGCTGATAATGCGAAGTTTACTATGTCTGATGCTGAGAATGACCAGGTTAAGCAGTATGACCAGATAGATGCGGCTATACAGAGAAATGTTGATGCTCTTGCTATTAATTTGGTTGATCCTTTAGCTGCTAATTTAGTTATAGAAAAAGCAAAACCTTCAAACATTCCTGTCATATTTTTTAATAAAGAGCCTAAAAAAGAAGATTTATTGAGTTATGATAGGGTTTGGTATGTTGGAACTAAGAGTGCGGAGTCTGGAGATATGCAGGGCGAGATAGTGTTGAATGCTTGGATTTCAAATTCTTCTTTTGATAAAAACAAAGACGGCAAATTGCAGTATGTTTTACTTAAAGGAGAAGAGGGACACCCCGATGCTGAGGGAAGAACTGAGAGAGTGAAGGCTGTATTAGAAGAGAATGGAATAGTATTAGAAGAGTTGGAGATGAATAATGCTAATTGGGATATACTTCAGGCACAGACTTTGATGGATGCTTGGATAAAAAAACATGAGAATAATATTGAGTTTATATTTTCTAATAATGATGCTATGGCTTTGGGTGCTTTAAAATCTATACAAAAAGAAGGCTATAATATAGGCGACAGCAATAAATTTATACCTATAGTAGGAGTTGATGCTATACCTGAAGTGATAGAAGAGATAAAGAAAAATGCTATACTTGGTACAGTATTACAAAGCCCTAAGGATCAGGCTAAGGCTATAGTTGATATGATGATGAATGTTGTCAATAATAAAGATGTAGTTGATGGTACTGGCTATACTTTAGATGAGGTGAAAGCAGTGAGAGTGCCGTATAGGGCAATAACTATAGATAATATTGATGATGCTATGGACGCTTATAAGTAAGTATCGCATCAATTTCTGATAGTTTTAATAAAATAATAAAAAATACTTTTCCTGCCGCTTATCTTTGAAGAATTATCTGAGCATTGCGGCGGGAGGAGTTTTCAAAAGATATATTGATGATGCTATGGACACTTATAAGTAAGTATCGCATCAATTTCTGATAGTTTTAATAAAATAATAAAAAATACTTTTCCCGCTGCTTATCTTTGAAGAATTATCTGAGCATTGCGGCGGGAGGAGTTTTCAAAATAAATAAAAACCTAATTCTTCGATTTTGAAAAAACTCTATTAATAATTTCAATTCTATATTATTGATTTTATATTTATTAGATTTATAATAGTAAACATAATTTAATTAACATATTTATTTGAAATTATATAATAAATTATAAATAAAATAATAAAATAATAAAATAATAAGGAAACCCACTATGAACAAAATCATACCTTTCTCGCCGCCTGATATTACAGATAATGAAATTGAGGCGGTTGTGAATGTTTTAAAATCTGGTTGGATTACCAGCGGGGCTGTAAACAAGGAGCTTGAAGAGGAGCTTTGTAAATACATAAATGTTAAGGGGGTAAAGCTTTTATCCAGTGCCACTATGGCTATGGAGCTTGCTTTAAAAATATTTGGGGTTACTGAGGGAGATGAGGTGATAGTGCCTGCGTATACTTATGCTTCTACTGCTAATGCGGCTATACATTTGGGGGCTAAGGTTGTGTTTATTGATGCGGCTGATGATGATTTTAATATAGATTTGGATAAACTTGAACATGCTATCACACATAAAACAAAAGCTGTGATTGCTGTTGATGTTGGGGGGAAGCCTTGTGATTATGACGGCATTATAAAAATACTCGAAAAGAAAAAAGATTTATTTACGCCATTAAATACAAACAAATATCAAAAGCAATTAAACAGGGCTTTGTTTTTGCTTGATGCTGCTCATTCTATTGGTGCTTTTTATAAAGGAAATAGGGTTGGCTCTCAGGCTGATTTTTCTTCTTTCTCATTTCACGCTGTAAAGAATGTTACAACTGCTGAGGGGGGAGCTTTGAGTTTTAATGATATTGGAAATATTAACGCTGATGAGATTTACAAAGAATTATCTGTTTGGGCTTTGAATGGGCAGAATAAAAGTGCTTTAGATAAAACTAAATTAGGAAGCTGGAGATATGATATTGAGGTTGCGGGCTATAAATGCAATATGAGCGATATTCATGCGGCTATTGGTTTATCGCAATTAAGAAGATATGATGAGATGCTTAAAAACAGAAAAAACATTGTGAATATATATAACAGCGTTTTGAGTGCGGGCAAGAAAGTTATGCTTCCTGTTTTCAAAGACGATGGGGCTGAATCATCTTATCATTTGTATTTGATGAGAATTAGAGACTATGAGGAGGCTGATAGGGATTTGCTTATAGAGAAGATGGCGGGGCTTGGCATTGTTCTTAATGTGCATTATTTGCCTCTTCCTTTTCACAAGGCTTATAAGGATTATGTAAATACTGATTATAAAAATGCTTTTAATTTGTATAAGAATGAAGTAACTTTGCCGTTATACAGCAGCCTTAAAGAGGAGGACGCTTTATATATTGCTAAGAATGTGCTTAGGTATTTGGAGAGCAACTGAGTTTAGGGATAAGCGGTTGTATGTTGTTAAGATATAAATGAATATAAAATAATATCTATATTTATATAAGCTAGACTTTATTAAATGCAGTCTTTTTGGTTCTTTGTGTCAACAAAAGAACTGGGGGTGCGGGGGCTAGTCCCCGCAAATAAAAAAAGATAAAAATTTTTTAGTATATATTAATTTATGTTTTTATTTTTATTCAACTTTTTCCCGCAGCAAAAAGTTGCAAAAAGTGCGAGTGTTTTTAGCTTTTTAGAATATAAAAATAGTATCTATATTTTGTTATACATAAAAAGCTATACTTTATTAAATGCAGTTCTTTTGGTTCTTTTATACCAATAAAAGAACTGGGGTGCGGGGCAAAGCCCTGCAAATAAAAAAAGATAAAAAATTATTGTTCTTTTTCCCGCCGCAAAAAGAACCAAAAAGTGCAAATGCTTTAGCTTTATATTTTGGAATATATAAAATAGTATTTATATTTTGTTATAGATAAAAAGCTATACTTCATTAAATGCAGTCCTTTTGCTTCTTTGGGTCATACCCACAGGCACTTCCTTCGGTCGCCAAAAGAAGTGGGGGTGTGGGGGCAAAGCCACCACAAATAAAAAACTTAAAATATATTTTTTAACAAGTGAAAATTTTTAGTTGAGTAATTATAGTGTTTTATATTTTTGTTAGTTTGATTATTATTATAATAGCTGTCTTTTTCTGCCATCTCTATTATGAAATAAAAATACATAATATAAAAAAAATAAATAATAATCTGCAAATAATGCTCGCTGTTAAAAATTACGATAATGACTTAATTAACATAATAAAAGATGATGATGTTAAAGGAATAATCATTAACATAGCCGACATTAATACAATTGAAAAACTAATAAAAAATATAAAAGAAAATCTAAACAAAAAAATATTCATAGCATTAGACG
>CAKVCJ010000182.1 GCA_934725655.1 uncultured Brachyspira sp. | reverse complement strand
ATAATAAAAATGCAGTTCTTCGCGAAGCGTATCCGAAGGATATAAGGTTCTTTTATACCAATACCGAGTAGGTGCCTATCGGCAAAAGAAGCGGGGTGTTTCACGGTGTGTACTTCATTAATGGCAAAGCCCTGCAAATAATTTAAAATTAAAAAATATAAATTTCGATAGAATTTATTTAGTGTAAAAAAATGTAATTGTGAAAAAGAGTATAATTGTTTATAATGTTTGAGTTATGAGCAGATTGGAAGAGTTTTTAAAGAAAGAATGCCCCGACGGCGTGGAGTATAAACAAATAAAAGATATAGCTAAAATAAATAGAGGAATTATTATTTCTAAAAAATATATAGAAGAAAATAAAGGCGATTATCCTGTATATTCATCTCAAACAGAAAATAATGGGGAGTTAGGAAGAATAAATAATTATGCTTATGATGGTGAATATTTAACATGGACTACAGACGGAGCAAATGCAGGAAGTGTGTTTTATAGGAATGAAAAATTTAATATAACAAATGTTTGCGGGCTAATAAAGATTACAGAAGATAATATTATTACTAAATTTGTGTATTATATTCTCCATATTTACGCTCCTAAATATGTTAATAGAGGAATGGGAAACTGCAAATTAATGAGCAATGTAATGGAATCAATATCAATACCTATTCCACCAATAGAAGTACAAAAAGAGATAGTTCGTATATTAGACACTTTTACAAAATATCAAGATTTATTAAATAGAGAATTAGAATTAAGAAAAAAGCAGTATGAGTATTATAGGGATAAACTTCTTACTTTCGATAATAATATTGAGTTTAAATCTTTATCAGAATGCATATTAAATACAAATAATATAAAATGGAACATAAACCAAGATAAAAAATTTAAATATATTGATTTATCTTCTGTCAGTCGTGAAAATAATCAGATATTAGAATGCCAAGTTATAGATTATGAAACTGCTCCAAGTAGAGCACAACAAATAGTTATAAAAGACGATGTAATTTTTGGAACTACAAGACCAATGTTAAAAAGAATGTGCATTATTCCAAAAACATATGACAATCAAATTTGTAGCACAGGATTTTGTGTATTAAGGGCAAATAAACAAATTGTATTACCTAAATGGATTTTATATTGTATTTCTACAAAAGATTTTTTTATTTATGTTGATAAAAATCAGAAAGGAGCTAGTTATCCTGCTATTTTAGATAAGGAAGTAAAAAAATATAAAATCCCAGTGCCGCCGTTAGAGGAGCAGGAACGTATTGTAAACATATTAGACAAGTTTGATGCTTTGTGCAATGACATCACTAGGGGGCTGCCCGCTGAGATTGAGATGCGTAAAAAGCAGTACGAGTATTATAGAGATAAATTACTTACTTTTAAGGAGAAGAAGAAATAATTGTGAAGCAATACCCACACATATATAAAAAATTATGATTAAACAATTTTTATATTTTATAAAATATTATCAACTTTTTCCCGCCTTCGCTGTGCGGACTTCGTCAAAGTTGCAAAAAGTGCAATAGTTTTTATTTTATATGTTATAAATATATATAAAAATGTAAAATATTATTTTTAGTTAAAATGTAGTTCTTTTGCTTCTTTTATACCAATAAAAGAAGTGGGGTGCGGGGCAAAGCCCTGCAAATATTTAAAATTAAAAAATATAAATTTTGATAAACTTTTTAGTATGTAGTATATTATCATTGTAAAAAACCTTTGCTCATCTTGTAATAGATTAAAAGTTTTACTACCCTCGAATAACTCTTTATACCGTGTATTTGATTGTTCGCTTTTAAATAAGTATCATTCACTTTATGGCTTATATTAGAGAGCTGCCCTTTATACTGATTCCAAAAGTCATAATTGTATCTTATCTCTTCTTTGGTTTTTTCATTTAGATTCGAAATAAGCATAGCATAATTTTCATCTCTATTAAGTGCTGATAACACATACAAAAGTGCTTCAAATGCTCCTGAATATTGTATAAACAAATCGCTATGTTTTGAGCAAGCAAGATAAGCAATAAAATTAGCTTCATCTTCGTAGGCGATTCCTATTTTGTGTGCCATTTCATGAGCTATAGTATAGGCAACAGATGTATAAGGTATAAGAATGTTAACATTTGCCTCTGAAGTAAATGGAGAATATATTCCTGTTATTTGCAGTCTTAAAAAAAGTTTTGATATTTTTATTGGTTTTGTTTTTGAATAGTGCATTTCTAAATATGGAAACTCTTCAAAGACTTTATTATATTCGCTTTCCACCATTCTATTTAGAGCTTGATAATTGGTATTAATTGAATTGTCATATTTCATTTTTGTTTGCAAATCATTTAAATCTTTTATTAATAGTTCTGCTAATGAATAGAGTTTATTATACGCTTCTTCATCTGTGATATTATTATTTTCAAAGAAGTAATTTTGATAATTATTTATAAGAGGAAATCTATAATAATTTAATCCCCATACAGACATAAAAACTATATATATAATAATTGTAATGCACACTACTACATATAAAAAGTTAAATATTAGTTTTAGTTTTTCTTGTCCGAATATTATTTTTTTTATAGAGAAAACAAAGAATAAAAGTATTAGTATTATAAAAATAAATAAAAGTATTTCGCCTACAGAAAAATTAAAGTTTGATGTTACTCTTCCAATACTTCCAGATATAGCTTTGTAAACTTTTCTTGAATAAAAATTTTCTACAAATTTTGGTGATAATATGAGGAGTTTTAATACTATAGCTATAAATATTATACATATTAGAAAGGTGATTTTATTTTTCATTTTTTTATTATAACCAAAATAATTTTATTTGTAAAGCTGAAAAATTGATTATATATTTCTAAAAATTATTAAAACACTCTCACCATAAGTTTTTATTTCATAGTTATATTCTTTTATTTTCTCCAAAAAACTTTTATAATATTCAAGCCCCATCTCCACAAATAAATATCCATTATCATTTAATAATTTTCTTTCAAATATGTTTAAAAATACTTCATAATAAATTTTTGAATGATAAGGCGGGTCAAAGAATATTATATCAAAAGTATCATTTGTTCTTTTAACATAATCGTCAGCTGATACTCTTTTTATTTTGTATTGATTTTCTTCAAATATATTTTTTGCATTTGTAAATATAGTTTTAACAGCCTCTCTGTCTATTTCTATAAAAGCGGCAAAATCAGCCCCCCTGCTTAAAGCCTCAAACCCCACAGCACCGCTTCCAGCACAAAGGTCTAAAAATGTTTTACCATTAGCATCTATTATATTAAATAAAGCCTCTCTCATCTTTCCCTGAGTAGGTCTAAAATCCCTCTTTGGTGTAATGATTTTTTTGTTTTTTTTGTATCCAGATATTATATGCAATCTATTATCCTTATAAACAATCAAACATATAAAACTCTAATTTGGGCAAAAGCAGCATTAACATTCAAATAAAGTATTTTGTCGGAAGTACCCATAACAAAGTTCATCTCCCCAAAACTTACACTATCTCCAGTAGGTATTGAAATACTTCCGAATGCACTCGAAGCCTTTATATGTATTTGTATATTTTGATTAATTAAAACAACAGTATCAGCAAAAGCACAATTAATATTAACATTTTTATTTCTGTCAATTTGTATGTCTGATAAATCTATTGTAGAGCTTCCAAAATTGATATTATAATCTTCTGTTTTGTTTTTGGGCAATTTATCTCCAACATAATAAACGCCTACTATAATATATATTCCAAGAAATATAATAATCATTCCTATAATCATTCTAAATATGGGGGTATATAGTATGAAAGGCATATTTATATTAAGTGCATATCTTATTAAAATATAAAGCCCTGTAGTAATTATAGTGAGAGCTATTATAATTTTTGATGCATAAAAACCCTTTCCAAGTATTATTGCTATGCCCCATGCAATGATTAATACAGATACAATGATTGTAAATACAGGTACATATGCTAATGCTGGTATATATATATGAAACACATACTGAAGCAAAATATATGCTCCAATAATTAAAACTAAAATTCCTATTATAGTTCTTGAAAAAATAAATTTCATAATAAGCCTTTTAATTAATTTGTATTCAATAATATTAAACAATATTCATTAAAAATCAAGTTATTTTATATAATGAAAAAAATTTAATTATTTTAATATAAAGTGGTTAAAGTTATTATTGATAAGTATATATAAACTTGACATTTTAGTTTTATACTTATAAAATCAAAATGAAGTATAAATTTGGAGTGTGATTATTATGTCAA
>CAKVCJ010000181.1 GCA_934725655.1 uncultured Brachyspira sp. | reverse complement strand
GCTTTAACAAGAGCAAAAGAAAGATTAATAATATCTGGAGAGGATAGATATAAAAGATTAGATGAGCCTAAGTCGTATAGAAATTATATAGATTCTTATCATCATTTTGATATAGAAGACTCTATAAATAATACAACAGATGATTTAATTCATGTTGATGATAATACTAATGAGTTTATGGACTGCTGCTCTTATGGTGTATTAAAAAATATAGATTATGATTTAAATGAATTATATATTGATAATTTAGAAAAAATAGATAAAAAAATAAACTCTATAAATATAAATACTGCTATAGAAGAAAAAACACAAAAAATAAAGTATCTTAATCCTTCAGATGTATTTGAAGCAGATTATGATAAAAATGTTATTAGCAGATTATTAAATAAAAATATTTCTATATCTTTAGATGATGATAAAAACTTTGATTTAGAAAATCTTGAAACAATCAAGGCAATAGATATGGGTATTTTGATGCATGATTTACTTGAGCATTTTGATTTTGATGAATATAAATTACACAAAGACAATTATATAGAAAAAATAAAAAATGATGCTATAAAACAAAATAGACATTATGATTCAAAAGACTTAAAAAACAAATTAGATAGGTATTTTATAAACTTTATAAACAATAAACATATAATAAATATTATAAACTCAGAAGAATTAATTGTTTCGAGAGAGCATAAATTTCAAAAGAGGAAATTATTTGAAAATATACCGCTAGTTACTAATGCTAAAATAGATATAATTACAAGAAATACAAATGAAGAATATTTTATTTTAGATTATAAAACTACAAAATATTCCAAAGAAAAAGAAGATAAATATAAAACACAGCTTGAAATGTATAGAGATATTGTGAAAAAAGCATTTGATATTAACAGAGAAGTATATATAGATTTAATATTTTTAGGATAATTTTTATTAAGGAATAGCAATGTTTAAATTTAGTATCAAAGATAAAAATAATTATTTTGAATCTCAAGATAAAGCATATATTAATCCTCCAAAAAGAATACCATTTTTTTTAAGGTTTCCAATATGGATAGCAAGCAAAAAGTTAAAAAAAGATTTACTGCTTGCCAAGGTTTTAGCTTGGAATCCAAAAACAGCTATTAGTTCTGGGATAATGGAAACTTTAATAACGCATGATGACAAAGAAGTGCCTAAAAGATTATTGAAGCTTATAAGAATACAAATATCCATAGATGTGTCTTGTCCTTTTTGTATTGATATGAATAGCTTTGAATATGACAAAGAAAATGTAACAGACGAAGAGATAAAAGCATTACAAAATAAAGATATAGATAATTGTCTTTCTTTATCAAAAAAAGAAAAAATAGCATTAAAATATATATCCGCTATAACAAAAACTCCTGTAATAATATCAGAAGAATTAATAAATGATGTAAAGAGAGAATATTCTGAAAGGGCTATATTGATATTAGCTTCAACAGCAGCACAGGTTAATTATTGGGCAAGGCTCATAAGAGGATTAGGTGTTCCTGTTGCTGGTTTTAGTAATATTTGTAAATTAGAATAATTATTAATATTGACAATATTGTTTTTTGAAATATATTATTACAATGCTTAGAGATATATTTATAGATATAAGAAACAATAAAAGAGAATGGCTCAAAAGTAAGAAAGGAATTGAGTTTGAAGACAGATTTGAGACTGCTTTAAAAAAGGTTGGATTCAACAGAAGAAATGATATAGAAATAAAAAAAGTGCTTTCTCTTTTGAAAAATGATATTTTAAATAAAAAGTCTGATAAGATTATTGATAATATTTATGCTTTGGAAGATAGGAGTTTTGAAAATTGTTTTGTATCGCAGCCTTATGGAAGTCAGAATTTCCCTGATTTTCTTGTATTTACGAGCAGAAAAATTATATCTATAGAGATAAAATACAGCAGCAATATCTCTTCAAAACCAATGTGGAACAGCAATCTTCCTAAAGCGAATTCTATTTATATATTTGGCTCTTATTGGAGGGGAGATGTTACTTTTTTTATTGGCAGCGATGTGCTTCCTATGAATGAAAGAGATGAGTTAATAGATTTTTTTGAAGAGATAAAAAAACTTGAAGATAGTTTCAAAAAGAAAATTAAAAAAAATAATAAAGATAATTTATTTGCATATAAGTTTGATAGGGGATTTAATGTTTATGTGAGGCGCGCTTATGAACAAAATAAAACAATAAATGAAAATGCTAAAATAGATTATTTTTTACATGAAGATAGAGAAAAATGCGAAGATAATGTTATAGAGTTTTGTAATAGCTTATAAGAGAGAGATGATGATAAAGGAATACACAAAAGAAAGCATAGATTATTTAAAAAATACAAATATAGAAAAAAGAAAAAAATTAGGGCAGTACTTTACACCAAAAACTATAAGGGATTTGCTTTTAAGAGAATTAATAAATATTTCAGAAAAAAAAGACAATGTAAAAATATTAGACCCTGCATGCGGAAGCGGGGAGTTTCTTTTATCTTGCAGAGAATATTTTAATAATGCTGAGATTCATGGATTTGACATTGATGAGAGTTTAGTATCTATATCAAAAAAACTTGTAGATAATGCCAATATAAAATGCTTGGATACTTTAAAAATTGATACTGATAAATCTATTAAATATGATTATATAATAGGAAATCCTCCATATTTTGAGTTTAAATTAGATAAAGAGCAAAAATCAAGATTTAAAGACATTATAAACGGAAGAGTTAATATATTTTCTTTGTTTATAAAAATAGGTTTAGAGCTTCTTAATGATGGTGGATATTTAGCCTATGTTGTGCCGCCTTCAATGAATAATGGGGCATTCTTTGCTAAATTAAGAGAATATATAATAAATAACAGCAGTATAGAATATTTGCACATAGTAGAAGGTTCTGATAACTTTTATATGGCAAATCAAAAAGTAATGCTTTTAATACTCAAAAAAACTAATACAAAAAAAAATAAAAAATACATATTTTCAAAAAATGATATTACAATCTTTACAGAAGATAAACTGTTTTTAAATAAAGCATATAAAGATACTATTAGCTTAAAAGAAATAGGCTACTCTGTAAAAACAGGAAGTGTTGCTTGGAATAAATATAAAGAAAACCTCACAGAAAGTAAAAATAATGCAATCCCTCTCATATATTCTTCTAATATAGTAAATGGAAAAATTGTTATACCCAACAAAAGAAAACTTCAATATATAAAAAATGTTTCAGAAGATTTAATAATAAGAGAAGAGGTTATAGCAGTAAATAGAATAACAGGCTCTCATAAAAACATTAATATAAAGTCAGCAATAGTAAAAGAGAGAGAGTTTGTATGCGAGAATCATGTGAACATTATATACCCATTAAAGAATTATAATAGAAATTATAGCTTAGAATATATTTTTAATGCTTTAAATGATGAAACTAATATAAAAGTGTTAAGCTTAATAACAGGCAACACTCAAGTATCAAAAACAGAATTAGAAAGGCTGCTTCCTATAAAAATTAAAAAATAATTATATTTTATTAAATACTTCTAAATTGTAAGCATCATTCCAAAATCTATATTCCCAAATGAAAGCAGTATCGAAAGCCTTAATCATTTTTTCTTTATTTGTTTTGGAAGTTTTTGAATACATATTGTCAATAATGTTAATCATATTGTCAGTTGCTTTAGAGAACTCTTCATCAGCATAAGTATCTATCCATTTTTTATAAGGGTTGTTTTTTGTAACAGCATTTTCTTTTATATATTTGCCTATTTCATTGTATATCCAAAAACAAGGAAGTATAGCCGCTGCTGCAACTTCTACAGATTCGGTATGTGCTGTATTTATTAAAAAACTAGTATAGCCTAAATAGGCAGTCGTTATTTTATTCGTATTTTTAAAATTAAATAATTTTATAAAATATTTATGCACCACCTCTTCTTCAACTATATATGAATTAATAGAAGATTTTAAAAATGTAATAGCAGTATCTGCACTATCTATTTTTGAAGATATTATTGCTAAAACTTTTGAATAATATTTTAAGTAATGAGCATCTTGTTCTATATAGTAAGCAAATTTATTTTTATCTAAAGTTCCTAACATCAATTCTTTGTTGAATGGCATATCTTTAATTTTTTGATAGTTTTTTATGTTTTTGTTCCATACTTTTTTAGAAAAATCCATTGTTAACTCCTTTAATTAGTTTTATTAATTAATAATAGTCTTCTATAAAATTAAAATGTGCTGCTATTTGAACACCTAAATCTATTGCAGCAAGTTTTTGTACATCTGGAGAAACTCCTTTTAC
>CAKVCJ010000180.1 GCA_934725655.1 uncultured Brachyspira sp. | reverse complement strand
CTATATCACTTATATTTATGGATTTGGATCATTTTAAGAATGTTAATGATATATATGGGCATGATTGCGGTAATTTTGTATTGCATGAGATAGGCAGACTATTAACTTCTCCGTCCGATAATATTCTTAGAAGAAGTGATATTTCTTTTAGATATGGAGGCGAAGAGTTTATTATTATTTGTCCGAATACAAATAAACAAGAGGCTCTTACTGTGGGGAAAAGAATTCGTAAAACTGTTGAAAGCAAAGTTTTTAATTATGAATCTCAAGATATAAAAATCACTATTAGTATAGGTATATCTGAATATAGACACAATTCAAAAATTTCAATATTTCAATGTGTGAAAGAATCTGATATAGCTATGTATGAAGCTAAACATCAAGGCAGAAATAGAGTTGTGGTATATGATGAGAGAATATCTGATAATAAATAGTTTTTTATATATTTAAAATTTTTTGTCAGTTTTTATAAAAATAAAAGCTCTGGAAAAATAATCCCAGAGCTTATTTTTTATTTAGTTTTATATTTTTTTATTTTAATGTTATAATATAATTCCATTGAGGAAGCGGATATCTTCCAGTTTTTCCAACAGGCATACCATTAGAATCTGTTATTTCTGCTTCGGCATATAATAAATATCTTCCTTTAGGTAGATATTGTCCTCCGCTTAATGGAGATTTTCTTCCGGCAAAATAGAATTGAGTTTGTGCTTGTCCTTCTATTACATATATTTTTGGAAGATAGAAAATTAAATCTCTGCTTAAAATATTATAATTATCATCTATTCTTCTTGCATAAAATCTTATTTTAGCAAATTTACCTTGAGGAGGTGTTTTTACAGCTAAAGTTATTAATAACGGCTCGCTTTTAGAAGCAACGAATCTATCATTATAATTTATAATAAAAGAGCTTATATTAACAGCTTGATTATTATTTACTGTATTATTTAATGTTTGATTATTTCCCATATTAGGCTCTACAACTACAGTTCCTGTTGTATCATAAATATATGCAGAGCTTCCAGAAGAAGGTTTATTTGGAGTTTGAGGTGCTATATCTGGTATATTATTGTTGTTATTAGCTTCATATAATCCATCATCTGTTAATGCTATACCATTATTATTTGTATTTATATTAGTTTCTGTTATAGTAGGCTCAATAGTTTGATTTGTAGACAAGAAATCTTTTTCTTCTTGAGTAATATCTTCACCGAATATATCATCTATTGTAGTATCAGTTGTTTCTGTTGTATTTGTTTCTGGGAAATATAAATTGGGCATTCCTTTACTGTTTAAAATACTTCTTACAATAAAAAATCCTGCAACTGCTACTATTAATATTAAAAGAATTATTATCACTGGTTTTAATTTTGTTTTGATTTCATTAGGCATAATTATTACTTCCGTTTTTTTAAATTATATGTTACTTAATTCGGATAATAATAAAAATCTTTTATAAAAAAATAATCAAGAATATACTTAAAAATACAAAGTTAAAAAATATTTTGATAAACTTAAAAATTCTCAGTATATACCTAAACAATTATAATTTGTCAATTTTTAATTTTTTGTGAATATGAATTATAATTTATTAATGTTATAAAATACAGCAATTTGTTAGTAAAATAATCTATTTCTTGTGTTGTAATAATAAGCAATAAACCGCACGTATATATGGCATTGAATAAAGGCAGGCAGTACCGTGCGGAGAAGGTGCTGCGGGTTGCAGTTGACAAACTTAAAAATTTTTAGTATATATTAATCCCATAGGAAACTTTTTAATTCTTTTGATAAATTAAGACCTGATAATTTTTTAAGAGCCTTTATCTGTATTTGTCTTACTCTCTCTCTTGTAATATTTAATTCTTTTCCTGTATCTTCTAAGGTTTTAGGTTCTTTTCCATAGAGTCCGAACCTCTCTATTATTACAGTTCTTTCTTTTTCATCTAGTGCTTTTAATGCTTCTGTTAAAGTATCTCTAAGACTTTCCATAAAGGCATCTTGATGAGGTGAAGGGAAGTTTTTATCTTCAATGAAAGAAGTCATATCATTATTATCAGAGTTTTTAAAGAAAGAATCTACACTAGCTGTTTCTTGTGTGAATACTATTATAGAAGAGAGAGTTTTTCTATCTATTTTCATTTCTTTAGCTATTTCATCTATTGAAGGCTCTCTTCCAAGCTGCTGAGTGAGATTTTTAGAAATTTGTATGCTTTTTTTTATTAATCTAGCTATGTGCATTGGAAATCTTATTATATGTCTTTTGCTTGATATCTCTTTAACGATACTTTGTTTTATCCACCATACACCATAAGTAGAAAATTTAAATCCCTTTCTGTATTCAAATCTTTTTACAGCCTCTATTAAACCAATATTTCCTTCATCTATAATATCTATAAATGGAACTCCGCTATTATAATATCTCTTTGCAATGCTAATAACTAGTCTTAAATTTGATTTTACTAATTTGTGCTGAATAGAATCTATTTCTTTATCAATCTCTTCAATTTCCTTAGAATACTTTTCTTCATCTTCATCTATTAATTTATTTTTATTTTCTCGGCAAACTTCAAGACGCTGCCATAATTCTAATTCTTCTTCCTTTGTGAGTCTGCGTATTTCACCTATTTGTTTTAAATATACGCTGACAGGACCTTTGTATTCTTCGTTAATATCTTTTTTCAAGTGCTATATTTCCTATCAAAAGAATATAAAAATTTAATATACATAGAATAAAAGATTTTTAAAAATTGTCAAGATTATAAATATAAACTTGCTTCTATTCCTATTTTACTTTCCATATTTCTATAAACATATAATTGTTTTGAGCGTGCATATTCATATTTTAAGCCTATTATTATTCTATATATTTCAAAACCAACACCTACTGATACACTTGGAGTCCATTCATTATGAGAGTCTAGTATTGTGTATCTATCATATTCTCTTTTTACAGTATTTATTTCATCTAAGTTTGCAGCTAAATATATACTGCTTATAAAACTAATTTCTCCCCATATTGGCACTCTAAAATCAATACCAGAAAATATTCCAAATAGATTGACAAAATTAGACTTTTTAAATCCAGTAATTGCAAAATAACTTCCCCCATAAAACGTAAACCAAGAATATTTATAATGCAAAGAAAATTGCATCTGTTCAAAACCGCTGTCTTTAAACTCTTCTATTTCTTTATTGTATAGAGTTTCATCTCCGAGTATATCCCCAGAAATATGAGCACATATATGTCTTAAAGGACTAAATCTGAACTTTAAAACATCATTGTATATATAGTCGAAAAAGGTTTCTACCTGCATATAAGTGCCATACATTAAACTTTGTCCATAATATTGGCTAGTACCGCTTTTGTATTTGGATAAAAAGAAATGTGTTAAAAAACCAACCCCAATTTTGAATCTATGTATATCTAGATATTTAAATGATATAGGTGTTACTTCTGTTGCAAGGGTAGGCTGATAAAAAAATCAATATCACCAAATTTGAAATTAGGATTCTTATACATCTCTCTTATATTAAAAATTGTACCTAGTAAAAAACTGCTGTTATATGCATTTGGGTCTGCCCAAGAAGAAAAGTATCTATCTGCATCATAATTTTTAAAAGGATTATAGCTCCATTTTAATTTTGTATTTGTTTCGTATGTATCCATTTTGAATTTTATTGAATTAGTTTCTTGGGCATATACATGTATGCTTATAATAAATAGTATTATAATAGTGTATTTCATAAAAAACTCCTCTTTCATTGAACATTGTTCATTTTAATACATAAAATATTTTTGTCAATATAATGGCATAAAATCCTTTAAATTTTTATATTATAATATATAATGTATTAGGTTTGAAAATATTATGAAATTGTTATTAAGGTTATCTATTATATTTTTGGTGTTTTTTGTATCCAAAACCTATGCATTGGAATATAGTTTTTATCCAAAAAAATATATTAAATTAAATGAATACAGCGTAAATATAGATGATATAGACTATGTAGAATATTCTCAAAGTTTAAAAATATTAGATTTTCCTGCAACTAGTAAAGTTATATGGTTTAATAAAATATTCTTATTAGATGTTGTTTTTGAATTGTATAGTTTGCTTGCATATTCTCCAAATGCAAATACTAAAGTTTATTATTTAGCTTTTTACAGGACTTTAAAAGAAATAGAAGTGTTTGTAAGTAAAAATAGAAAAATCTCTGTATTTTATCAATATTCAAGCACTATGCAAAACTATTACGACAATATGATTAGAAACCTTTCCATATCATACAATAAATTAAATTTTGACACACATATGTATATTGGGTTTAATTTGT
>CAKVCJ010000179.1 GCA_934725655.1 uncultured Brachyspira sp. | reverse complement strand
ATATTATAAAGCTTACTTATATCCTCTAATACTATTATATCTGCATCTAAATAAATAATTTTATCATAATTTGGAAATAATTCTGGAATAAAAAATCTATAATATGTTTCTATAGAAATATAATTATAATTTTCTCTTCTATCCATGAATCTTTCTAAATTCATATTAACATTATTCATGTTAATATAATTAATTTCAATATTTGAATTATTAAATTTAGATATTATTTTTTTATTTTCATCACTCAAATTTCTCTCTAAAATATTAATTTCTAATTTATTTTCATTACTAAAATTGTCTATTATGGAAGTTAAAACTGTAACTATTTGTTTAATATAGCTATCATTTATAGCAAAAACTATAGGTATAATATCTTTCATATTTTCAATATCCTACTATTTATTTTTATAATCTTTTTTTTTAATAGTTAAATGAATAAATAACAATTTAATTCTTAAATATTTAAAATCTTTGTAATAGTTAAAAATATATTTATTAAAATAATATTTAATAATAAAAGAACTAAATTTAGTAAACTTTAAATATTCAAAATATTCATTTTTTAAAGGATGTTTACAATTTATATTCCAAGGTTTGATACTGTCTGTATAATGAATTATATATGGATTATATTTTGCATTATTAGAATCTTCTATAGAATAATATCTCTTAAAATGAGGAGTATCAAATCCTTTTAAATTGCTTCCTAAATATACTCTAGTATTAGTATTCCAATTTAAATCTAAATATTTACATTTTCCATTTAATACTATATTTAAAATATCCTGATCCTGAAGAGTTATCAATTCTTCATTGTCTTGATAACATTTTATACAATCATTATAAAAATTAGATTCTCTTAATTTACTTATATTTAACACTAAAATACCAGCATTAAAATATCTGTTTTTTACAGGTAAAGCTAATCTTAAACATTGAGATATCCCGCATTCATCATCTGCCACCAAGGCAGAATAATTTTCTATATCTATATCCCAAAGTTTTTTAATATTTGTTTCTACAATTGTGTCGCAATCTATATAAATTAACTTATCTATATCATTATCTAATATATTTAACATTATTAGCCTATAGTATGTAGATATAGAAATATATTCTCTATTTAGCTTAAATCCATCATAAAAATTCACAGATTTCATATCATAAAATTTTATATTAAATTCTTTAATGTTTTTCAAACTTATTATTTTATTCTTATTTTTTTCACTAATACCGCCATCTAAGATAATAAAATTTAAATAACTATCATCATCGCTATTTAATAATATAGAAGCTATACTGCAGCAGCAATGCTGAGCATAATTATTATCACTTGAATAAACTATATTTATCTTGTTATTATAATTCACTTTTTGTTTATTTATTTTTGAAACATCCTTGTTTCCAAGCTTTACTTTACTGAAATCTATTTCATCTATCTTTTGTAATACATTAACAATTTTGCAATATTTTACATTATTCTCAGCATTATTTATTCTAATATAGTGCCTTATAAAAATATTTAATAATATTTTTGAAAGATATTTTATATCTCTATTTTGATATTCCTCTATCTCTCTTCTATCACCCCTCATAGTTTCATATTTGAATAGTATAGAAAATAACCATTCGCAATATTGAAAAAATATTTCTTTCTTCATAACAAAAAAATGAAAAAACATACTTTTAGTATCATTTAAATAGTTATTCATATCTAATTCATATTCTCTATGCTCACTATTTATAATGTTAATAATATTGTCTAAATCTTCTGATATATGATTTCTTTTGTAAAAAGAATAAGAGTTCATTATATGACTATCAATGCTTTCAGGATGTACATTATATATTTCTGGTAAAAAAATATCATACTTTTTTAATAACATCTCTATATTGTTGTTAAAATATCCTATAGAATTAATTGTTTCATTATTCATACCAGGTATTTCAAAAATATTATTATTATTAATATTCAATAATCTTTTACTACTCATAATACCTATATAATCTGGATTTCCTATCTCTTCATAATTTTTCCAAGCCCAATATATAGCAGTTAATTCACAATATTCTTTATTTTTATTAGATATATTATCTGATGTATTATCTCCTAAAATTTTTTCAAAAAATTGTTTTTCTTTATCTGTACTTATTTCCCTTCCTGTATGAATAGGTAAAAATATATTATTAGTAAATATATCTGAAATATTATTATATGTTAATAATATTTTTAACATTTTAATCATCCTTTTAATTTTTCTATTAAAGAGTCTAATTTACAATTTAATTCTTTATTTATTTCTTTCAAATAAGATATTTCTTCTTTTAAATATCTTATTTCCAATCTTATAGGTTTAGTTTTTATTGTTATAATTCTAAATATTTTTATTACTTCATATATTTCAACTTCTTGTTTCTCTATAAAAAATAGCTTTAATCTTTTATAGTAAATACTTAAATAAAAATATAATAATGGTTTATTAATAAAGTCATCAACTATTTTTTTTTCATTTTTAGAGAAATATGTATAGTTAAAGTTTTTATCATATTTTAAATCTTCAAAAATTACTTTCATTAATTTTATATATTCTAATTTATATTTTATATCTATCTTCTTATAAAAATCATAGCATCCCCAAAATGAATGATAATAAAAATATTCTTTTAAATATTCGAGAAGATCATACTTTTTTAATATTTCTTTTGCTATATTAACATTAATAGGAAATTGTAATAACTTTTTACCCTTTCTCATAACAGAAGAGCCTTGTCCTTGTTCCGCTCTGTAATGAATTAAATGTTCTTTTAAAATAGCAATTTTTTTTGCTTTAGATAATACTTCAATATTAAAAGGAAAATCCTGATAATAACCCTCTTCTATAAATTTTATATCTTTAATAAATTCTTTTTTATAAGTGGCAGCCCATACTGATGAGTGATAAGTAATAAATTCTGGATATTCTTTTATATTAAAAGTAAATTCAGGAGCATCTAATATTAATTTACTATTATCTTTACTGCTTTTTATTGCTCTAAATGAATTATAATTATAAAATCCGCATTTTACTACATCAGCATCATTTTTTTTAGCACAATTATATAATAATTCATAAGCATTCTTTTCTGCAAAATCATCTGTTTCTAATATAGAAATATATTCTCCTGTAGCCTTCTCTATACCAATATTAACTGCTGAACCATATCCGCCGTTTTCTTTATGAATAGGTTTTATCCTATGATCTTTTAGAGCATACTCATCCATTATCTTACCGCAATTATCTGGGCTTCCATCATCTACTGGAATTATTTCTATATCTTCTAAAGTCTGATTTATAACACTCTCTAAACATTTCCTAAAATACTTCTCAACATTATATGTAGGCATTATTATCGATACTTTTGGCATTATTTCTCTCCTCAAATTCTATATTTATCAAATTAAATTATTTTCCAATATATTAAAAAATTACTTATCCTATACTACTTCATAATGATAAACCTTTTTCATTTTTTAATGATTTTCATTTACTTTTACACCATACCAGTTTTATTTAATGATTTATTACTGTATTTAAATAAATTCGAATTTTGCACTTCTCCTAATAATATATTATTACTTTTATTTATAGGCATATTATTCTCCTATTATATCTTCAAATGTAAATACTTCTTGAAATAATTTTGTTACAGTATAATTTTTTAATACAGTATATTTTATTTTTGCAGACAGAATGTAATTTTTTTTCATTTGTTTAAGAGCTTTTATTATAGGTACTACTTGAATAAAATCTAACAATTTATATTCCATTTTTTCTTTAAAAAACAAATTACTATAATCTGATTCTATATCACAGCTCAATAAAAAAACTTTTTTTAATTGGCTTGATTCATTTAACATATTTCTTAAAAGAGTAAATTTTTTTTTGTATATTTTTAGAATATGTATATCTATGGATTCTATCATAATTACCTTAACTGTTGATATAATATTATAATATTTTATTACTATAATATATTATAAATATAAATCAAGTATTAAATAAAAAAATTTACTTAAAAGCTTAGAAAATAGATTATCAACTTTATTTAAGAGTGCAAAATAATCTGCCATAAAAAACAACAATATATTTGTTGTATAAAATGTATTGTTGTCAATGTAAATATTTTATATATTTTAATTATAGTATATATAAACTGATATTAGATTTATAAAAAAGATATAATATATTTCAACACTAATATTATCTTAAACAAAGATTCTTTTAAGATTACTTTTTCTAAAGACAAAACTAATAAAATATATTGACTAAAAAATATATTTATGTTAATATAGATAAACTAATAATTGATAATATCTGGAGAGATGCCCGAGAGGCCGAAGGGAGCAGTTTGCTAAACTGTCGTAGGCAACCCCTACCGCGGGTTCGAATCC
>CAKVCJ010000178.1 GCA_934725655.1 uncultured Brachyspira sp. | reverse complement strand
GGTAGAACTGGCTTATTGCTCCCTCCACACAATGTGATAATGCATCAGATACATCATAACCATTAGCCATAACAAGTATATATCTTGCATTAAAAGCCTCTTCAAATCCAAGAGTAAATCCTTCCCTCGGAAACATCTCTACAGGAATATTGAATTTTTTTGCCTCATAGCTTCTAATTATCTCGCTAATCTTTTTATCTCTTACGCTTCCCTCTAATGATGAGCTTGGTGTATTAAGTAAAAAACTTCCGTCCTCTGCTAAATTGTCTATTAGCAATGTTATGTTTCCAAGTTTTTTTATTATGTTTGACATTCTCTTCGCTTCTTTTTTCCTGTCTGTAACTTTACTGTTAAATAGATGCACATTTTCCTTAGGTATGTCTATATGTTTTAGAAAATTTTCTTCTAAGTATTTTTGAGATATGTCTGAATCTATATATTCTCCAGAAGAGACTATATGTATATTTTTAAATGATACTATATTATCATTATAAAAAGATAATAATTTTTTATAATAAGATTTATCTACATATCTTAAAGGAAAAGATAATACAAAAGGCTTTTTTCTGTCAGAATAATCTAATATACATTTTACAGTATAATATGCTGCCCATTCATAAACACTTTCATTAGTTATAATGATTCTCATATATTCTCCTTAAAATAATTTTTGTTTTATTTTTTTATTTTCATTGATACAGTTTGACTCGATAGTCTTAAAGATGATTCATAGTCTGCTATCACAGTAACATCACTATGTTTTTGCAATTTGCTTAGAGGGGAGGAGTTGCTTATACCGCATTCCAAACAATCTCTAAGTGAACAAGAATTTTCTATACCCGATGATGTTAGTAAAATAGTATCAACTATATCTATAATGCCCATTCCCATACTAAATACCATAGTTGGAACTTCTCTTTCAAATTTTGTTTTAATTGCTTTTATAGAATGTTCGCTTAATGTTTTTAATCTAAATAATGATGATAATGATGACATTCTTTCATTTCCTGCAGAAGTAGAATCTGGAGTGAGTGAATACCATATAACATCAAATCTGCCTATTTTTTCTATTGTTTTTAATTGATTATCCATTTGACTTTCGTCTTTACTTCCGTCAAATAGAAATTGATTCTTTTTAGGGATATCTAATTTTGAAAGCAAGTTCTCTTTTAAAAAATATGCTTTGCTGTTTTTATCATCTTGAGATAAGCCTACATATTCTGATTGCTGAAAGATAAATATATTTTTAAAATTGATATTATAATTTTTTACATTTTCTATTATTGCTTTATATATATCTTTGGTATCATATTCGCTGGATACAGAAATATAGAGTTTTTCTTTTACTTTTTGTTTTTTTTCTAAAAAATTCAAAATATGATTTGCTGTAAAATATGTATAATCCTTATAAGAATCTGCTATATATATATTCATAAAAAAATAAGCCCTCAATTTAATTAAAAAATTAATTCGGACTTATTATAACATTTTCTCTATTTTCTGTATATACTATTTTTTCATTATTATTTGAAGAAGAGTGTTTATAAATGATATTATAATCTTTGTATCCTGCTTTGAATGATAAATTTGTGTAATTAAAACTATTTATTGATATATTTGTATTAATAATATTTCTACGTTCTTTTATATCAACATTATTTTTAGGCATTGTTATAACCATTATCCAAGAGCTAAACATTTTTGTATTATCAATAGTTGATACTTTGGCGGTATATAATTTCTCATTTCCTATATTAGTTTGAGATACTTCATAATTTAATTTATCTTCTGATAAAAGTTTTATATAACTTGTAGAATATTTACCATCTATAATAAAACCATCATTATTATTATTGCTAATAGGAAGTTTGCTGTTTATGTTCCATTTGTATTTATAGCCGTTAATATAGTTTTCATTATTTATATTAGGCAAGGCTTCTATGTCTTCTTTTATTATTAAAATATTAGGCTTTAAATAATAAAATGTTCTTTCAAAATTTCTAAGTGTTGTTTTATAAGTATAAGCATTATTTGCTTTGGCTTTTACAAAAAAGAGTTTATTGTTATTAGTTGTGCTTATTATTTTTGAAAAACTTGATGGTTTTTCTTCTATTCTATATTCGTTTGTGGTATCAGATATTGTTATGGTGTTATGAAAATCAGCATATGCAAATATTTCTTTATTATCATTATAAAAATATCCAAGCTCATCTATAATGCTGTCTCCATAATTATAATAAACAAAACTCATTCTGTCATTATGATTAAGCCCGTATGATTTATAGGCATTATATCCTTTAGCATAAACTCCTAAATATTGACTGTTTAATGATTTAATATCTTTGTTGTATATTGCTGTTTCTATATTTCTAAAATAAGCACTTTGATATTCATTGTTTAAAGCACTAACAGCATCATCTTTTATAGAATGATTATTCCATAAAAGCATATAAGGCAAATACTCTATATCAATGGCTTCGCTTTGTCCGAATACAGAATAATTTTTATAAAGACTGCTATTATATGTTTTGCTTAAAAGCTCCATAATTGCACTTCTTGCCCCATTGTCAAAACGCATTTTACTTCTGCCGTCTATTAATGTATAGCCAACAGGTAAACTATATCCTGATGGGTATCCTATAATAGATAAATATTTACCTATATTTCTAAATGATTCATATTCAAATACATTGGCAACTTCAGCATTTTTTAAAGCATTAGCATATATCAATATATTAAAAATAATTTCAAATGAATTATCTAAAGAAGCCTTTAAACTGCCGTCATCTTCAAACATACTAAATATTATAGAGTTTATGTATTTAAGAGAAAATAAATACCAATTTCTTACTTCTTCTTGATATAGATTCTCATTTAGCATATTTAATGATATTAAACCTAGTGTTGTGATATATTTTATGTTATTAGCATCTCTATATAATGAAGGATTATTAATTATGTATTTATATAATATATTTCCATAATCTATAAATTTCTGCTTTATTAATACTATCTCTTCAGATGATAATTCATCATATAATATATCAAAAGGCATCAATAATGAATTGGCTAATATATACGATGCTTCTATATTATTAAAGTTTTCTATATTGTTTTCATTTAAAAGTGAAATATCTTTTATTATTTGTTTTACATCATATTGAAATGCAGTATTATCTTTTTCTAAATAAGCTCTTAAGCTCATAAGCATTATATGTGACGGCAGATTGGCAAAGTATATTTTATTATTATCAGCAGTATATGATATATTATCTAAATACCATTTACTTACATTGTTTGAAGTATATAGCTTAAAATAATTAAAATTCCTTAAAAATGCTGATTGAGGAATTCTTTTAGAATTATATAAATTATTCAATAAATTAAGAGTTGCCGCATCCGTAAAAATAAAAGGTCTTTGAGTATTTGCTTTTGTATTTGTTATAATATTAATATTTTTAGTTTTATCGTCTATGAAGAAATGATATATTTTTCTTAAATTAGTATCTCCGTTTTCATCTAAAGCAATGTACCATTTTCCATTGTTTAATTTATTTGTAATATCAAAAAAATTATTATTTCTAATAGTGTATTCATATGTATTATTAAAGGATAAATCCTGTGATAAATATACTCTAAGTAAATTTAATTTTTTATTAATCATAAAAAAAGGAGGATTGCTTTTAGCTATATGACCGCTTTCTGGCAAAACCAATGCTATTGTATTATTATATTCATTTATTTTGTCATTTAATGAAATTCTTAGTTTTTCCTTTGTATCATAACTTCCAACACTCTCTAAACTTATTTCTATATTTTTTATTTTGTCATTAGATAAATATGGTGTAAAATTAGTTGCATACAATTCTATATTTACAGTTTGATTAACAACAGGATTTACAATATAATATCTTTTTTTTATATTATCTTCTTCAACGCATATATCTAATAGGGTAGGGATATTATCTGTTTCTATATTATAGTTTAATAGAATCCCATTTTTTATTTTTTTATTTACTTTTAATTTTATATATTCTGGATATATTTTATTATATTCAGGAAATGATATGGTGTAGGAATCCTCTTTTTTATTATAAACTGCATTTATCTCGCCAACTGTAACATTATTTGATGAACAAGCGATTATGTTTATAATGATTGCAAAAACTAAAAATTTAAACATAAAAAACTTCTATTCCAATCTAACCCTATGCAAACCTCTAAGATAATAAGTTATATCTTGTATATTTTTATCTATCATTTGTTTATATTCGTCTGGTATATTTTGATCTCTTATTAGCTTAAACATATCAAGACCTTCTTGTAAATTTCCAAGCAAACTTATTCTCGCAGCATTTCTTAATATTTTTTTATATTTTGAATAATACATATTTTCAGGCATATTATCAAAGCCGTAAGTAATAACAAGTTTTTTTTCATAATCATCAG
>CAKVCJ010000177.1 GCA_934725655.1 uncultured Brachyspira sp. | reverse complement strand
TGTCTCGCATACTTCTATAGAATTTCATAGCGCACTCTCCTTAATATTTATAGCTAAGCAATTATATCCAATAACTTGCACAATTATATTATTAATAATAAAAATTGTCAACTATAAAATATAAAATTATAACTTCCATTACATTAATATATCGTATTGTAATAACATAATATTTATAATATTTGATTTAAATATATATTATGATAATATATTTTAAAGTTTTAATACAATCTAAAGAAAAGCAAATAAAAAATATGAGACTAAACAAATATATTGCTTCTCTAAACATAGCAAGCAGAAGAGAGGCGGACAATCTTATAAAAAGCGGAAAAGTTAAACTCAACGGAGAAATAATACTAAACCCTGCAACTCAAGTTTCTGAAAATGATAAAGTAGAATGCAGCAAAGATGAAAATAATAAAATATATATCAAATTAAATAAACCGAGAGGATATGTTGTATCTACAAACAAAGATGAAGGAAAAACTATTTACCAACTATTAAATAATAAATTAAAAGGAGTTTACCCTGTCGGAAGATTAGATAAAGACAGCAATGGGCTTATACTTCTTACAAATGACGGGGTATTTGCTAAAAAAATAATAGGTGAAAACTCTAACTGCGAAAAAGAATATTATGTTAAAGTAAATGATAATATACCAGACGGCGCATTAAAAAAACTTGAATACGGAATATCTTTAGACGGCAAAAAATTAAAGCCTGCTAAAACAAAAAGAATAGCAAAAAATTCATTTAACATAATTCTTACAGAAGGAAGAAACAGACAAATAAGAAGAATGTGTCAAAAGATAGGCTTTGAAGTTATTATATTAAAAAGACTAAGAATTAATAATATATTTTTAAATGAACTTAAAGAAGGAAGTTTTGAATATTTAACAAAAGAAGAAATTGACTGCATAATGGAATCATAATTTCCATTATACAATCAAAATAAAATTAAATAATCATATTAATTAAAAAGTGCTAAAACCATCATCAGTTACATTATTAGAATTAGAAAATGTCTCGCCAAATTCTCTGTCATTAGATATGCCCACATCTTTTTTAGCTGGTTTTACTTGCGTATTAACTTTTTTAACATCATCTTTTTTTGCGGGAATATCTTCTTTTTTATTAGGTTTATCCTCTTTTACTTTTTTTATATCATCGCTGCTTAATTTAAAAAAGCTAATAGCCTCCTGAAGACTTCTTGCCTGATTAAGCAAATCTTCTGAAGTATAAGCGCTCTCTTGAACCAAAGAAGCATTATGCTGAGTAACTGTATCCATTTCAGAAACAGCAATATTAACCTGATCAACACCTGCCTGCTGCTCCATTGCTGTAGAACTAATATTTTGCATTATTTTAGCTGTATCATCTATTTTTTGCTGAATATCAATAAATATCTCCTGTGATTGATGAGCTGTTTCTGTTGCTTTATTTATTTTTTCATTTGTGTTATCTACCAAATCGGTAATATCTTTTACAGATGATTGAGTAGTTTGAGCCAAATTTCTAACCTCACTCGCAACAACTGCAAAACCCTTACCTTGATCGCCTGCCCTTGCTGCTTCAACTGCCGCATTAAGTGCTAATATATTAGTTTGAAAAGCAATATCTTCTATTATCTTTGTAATATTTTTTATCTTTGTACTAGCCTCAAATACTGCTTCTATATTTTTTGTTGTTTCTGTGATAATGTCTCCAGCACTCTCTATAGCCTCTTTTGAAGAAACCATCATATTATTTCCTGTTATAGCATAATCAGTAGAAGATTTTATTGTAGAAGCCATCTCTTCCATCGAGCTTGCTGTCTCTTCCAAACTTGCAGCCTGCGATTCTGTTCTTCTTGATAAATCCGTATTACTAACAGAAAGCTCCTTAGCAGCATTTACTATATTATTAGAGGCCTCATTAACCTCTGTGATAGTCTCTATTAATTTATTTCTCATACTCACAAAAGATTTTGATAAAACACCTATCTCATCTTTTCTTTCTTTTATACGCTGCTTAGAACTGCTTAAATCACCCTGCTCTATTTTTGACGCTTCTTCTACAACTATTTCTAAAGGCTTAGTAATTGTTCTTATAAACAAATTAACTAATATAGCTAAAATTATTATAGAAATTATTCCTATTATACTTATAGCTATTATCAATTTTATATTCTGTTCATATATCTCATAATTCATCATAGCAAGTGCTATTACCCAAGGCTGATTTTTTAATTTATGATATGCAGCAGTTCTTTTTTGTCCGTCAAGATTGTATGTAAGATTGCCGCTTATATTGCCGCTTTTAAAAGCTTCTTCATATATAGGATTTATTTTCATAACTGCAATATTCTCATACAAAGAATCCATTATATTATATAACTTATCAGTAGTTATAAAGAGTCCTCCTGTTTTTCCTAAATCAATATCAGCGAAATGTGTTTGATGAAGCATATACCAATCAAGAAAAATATAAATATAACCTATTGTAATATTATAAGAATCTTTGACAAGCTTTATAGCCGGCATAGCCCATTTTGAAGTAATTTCTGATTGAACGAGTTTATCAGCATATACAACCCCATCTGTGTTTGAAGCAACAAATCTGTTCCAAGCATCTGGAATATAATCTTTAAGATTTTTTCCTAAAGCTGAAGAAGATAATGAATCTAAAAATATATCTCCTTCAGAATCTGCTATACCAAAATTAATAAGATAGAGATTATTATCTTTAAATTTATTTATAGTTTCAGATAATAATTCTTCAGTAAAATTAACATCATTTTCTAAATATTTCACAACTGTAGGAGTAACAGAATATGTACTTATTAGAGATGTCTGCAAATCAAACCAAGTATCCAAAACAGAGGCATATCCAGCTATAGTGCTGTTAAATCCGCCTAATCTGCTTTTACTAATACCGCTGCTTGCTATATTAACAGAAGATATCAGCATTACTATTATAATTAAAACAACTATAGAACATATTACAAATGGTATTCTAAAACCTAAACTATTTACTTTCTTCATAATTGAATAACTCCTAATATATCTATCTCATATTGTATAAAATAAAAAACATTATAAAATAACTATAATAAAAAAGCTATAGTATTAAAATGAATGTAATACTATAGCTTTTAAATGTTTTTTAATAAAAAATATTATCTATAAGATTTTTCTAATACAGCTAATACTTCTTCATCTGTAAAGTTATGAGGATCACATTCAAATAATCCGCCCATAGCAAATTTAGCATTCTTAGCTATTTTCGGCAAATCATCTTTGCTAATACCATAATCGGAAAGTTTTAGATTATCTACACCGCAAGCCTTTTGCAAATCAACCAAAGCCTCTACAAAATCCATAGCCTTAGAAGCATCTTTTTTACCCAAAGCCTTAGCCATATTAATCATCTTTTCATCGCAATCATGGGCATTTGCTATAGTTGTATAATATTCTTTGCTTATTATAATGAGACCAGCACCATGTTCAAGTTTTGGATAATAAGCACTCAAAGCATGCTCCATAGAATGTTCTGATGTACAGCTTGAAGTACTTTCCACTATTCCAGATAAAGTATTAGCCATAGCAACATCTTCTCTTGCTTTCATATTGCTGCCGTCTTTAACAGCATCGGCCAAACTTTTACCTATAAGCTCTATTGCCTTTAATGCAAATAAATCACTCATATCGCTTGCAATTTTATTAATATATCCTTCTGTGCTATGGAACAATGCATCAAAACCTTGATAAGCAGTAAGTTTAGGAGGAACTGTTTTCATAAGCTCCGGGTCTACTATAGAAAGATAAGGATAAGTTTTCTCATAACCGAAACCTATTTTTTCATTTCCGTTAGTAATTACAGTCCAAGGGTCAGCCTCTGTACCGGTGCCTGCTGTTGTTGTTATTGCTACCACTGGAAGAGGGTCATTTGACACAGGTTTGCCCTTACCAGTACCGCCGAATATATAATCCCAATAATCTCCGTCATTAGCTGCCATTACAGCAATAGATTTTGAAGAGTCTATACTGCTTCCGCCGCCTATTCCTATAACAAAATCACAATTTTCTTTTTTTGCTAAAGCAGCTCCTTCCATTACATGGTCTTTTATTGGGTTTGGTAAAATCTTATCAAATAAAACATAGCTTACATTTGCTTTTTTTAATTCTTCTTCTAATCTATTTAAATAACCATATTTCTTTATAGAAGTTCCTCCTGTAACAATTAATGCTTTTTTGCCCGGAAGTTTTTGCTTATGCAGTTTATTTAGAGAACCGCTGCCAAATATTACTTTACTTGGCATATAAAAATTAAAATCCATAATATAGCTCCTATTTTTTAATAAATAATATAATGAATAATTAAAATTATACAACTGTGCAGTATTTAAATCAAATTAATAATAGTTTTTATGTTGTTTAGGAGCCAGAGATATTGCACATTTTTTAGTTAAAAAAAGTAGGTATTCCTTATAATATAAATAACCCAAT
>CAKVCJ010000176.1 GCA_934725655.1 uncultured Brachyspira sp. | reverse complement strand
TTGTAGAGCTTCTGACATCTGTTTACCCCTTATTTAATATTTTTATATAAAATTGAAGCAAATCTTTATCTATTTCTGACATTTTTCTACCCCATATTTTAATTTCATTCATATCCTCTTCTGTATGCCTCGTTATTAAATATGTTGTTAAAAAAGCATAGGCAGATAAAAGTTTGGGCGCTGTAGTTTCTCTTAATTTTAACTTTCTATAATCTGCTTCTAGTTTAGATATATTTCTTCTTAATTCAAATTCTTCTTCTTTAGTTAATTCTCTTTTAATATCTAATATATTCATAAGTTCGCCGTAAGCACTCATCCACGAGATGATTTCTTTCTGATTATTATTATGAATACCTCTTCTTATAATAATATCCCTAATCTCTCTTACAGCATCAATTGTAATTCTTTCAAATTCTATATCAAAAGGAGCATAAAACAAAGCATCTCTAATATACATCTTTGCCTTCTTTTTATCTCCCAATATATGATTAATTTGTGCTATATTTGAAAGCGTATTACCATTATAAGGCTCTATTACATTTAAATATTCGTATGCTTTTAATGCTCTTGAATAGTCGCCAAGTTCTATAAAGGCATTAGCTAATAAATGTAATTCATCTTTACCTTTAATCTCTTCTACATTTTTATGCATTATAGTTGTTATAATGCTGTTGTATATAAAGTAATGAATAGCCTTTATTGTTATTAATGTTTTATTGTATGATTTAGTCTTTATAAACTCCTCAAATTTTTTATAAGACAAATCTAACAATTTGCAGTATTCTAAACAATCTCCTTTTAAACTTTCTATTTTGTCGGCTCTATTAATCCAAAACTTCACACAAGAGATATTTTCATAAAGATTTGGATATTCAAAGTCCATAGACATAATTTTATCCAAATCTTCCATAGAGTCTTGGAAGAGCCCTTTTTTTAATTTATCTTCTACAATTAGAAAAATATCTTTAACTGTTTCTTTTCTCCAAAATAGTTCATCAGCCATAAATCAAAAAAAGCCCTCCAGTATAAAGATATATACTATTCTATAAAATATAATATAATAGAATAATTTTAAATTGTCAAGTAAGCAATAAAGATAAAATTGCATATTAATCATCAAATTTTTGTCCTAAAAGCTGCCCATTGATATCTATATAAAGTGCCATAGAGTTATTAAGTTTCACTTCATATAGATTCCATTTCTTTTTTATTTTTGTTATCGTAGTATTAGGGAATGTTACAGATACTGTATTAGCTACTGTTTTAGGTAATATTTCTGGAGGCACTGCTACATAATTGCCTTCTACTTCTTTTAATTCCCCATTAATAAAAAACTCCAATTCTACACCGTTTTCAAGCACAATTTCATATTTTTTTCTATCTCTTTCTGCTAATATGATTCTATTATTCGGAAAGAACTTATTGATAAAATCTATAGTACTTTTTGGAAGTTCATTAGGATCAACTTTCCAATCATCTGCAATGAGGACAGAGCTAAATATAACTAATAATATCAATATTTTTTTCATTGTTATCCTTTTTTTATTAATCTGGAATCTTTTGTCCTACAAGCATACCTGAAGAATCTATAAATATATTAATATGATTGTCTAATGTTATAATATAGGTATTCCATTTCTTTACTATTTTTAATATATTTGTGTTTGGATTAGTTTTGCTGATAGTGTATAATACATTTTCTGGTATAAAGTTAGTAGGTATTGGTTTGTTATTTCCGTCCACCTCGCACCAATTTCCAATATCATTAAAGATTAATAAACAATCATCTTCCAATAAGACATGAAAACAATTATTTATTTTATTTATAGTTTTTATATTAGCATTGTTGAAATTATCTTCTATAAAAGTTTTTGAGTTTTCAGGCAATTTATCTAATGATTCATATCCAAATAATTCAAAAGGAAAAATTATTATAAGAAATAAACTGCTAATTGATATTAATTTCTTGAACATATTTTTAAATATAACAAATTTTTTACAAAATATCAATATTTTACGACATAAACTTTACATTATAGCTTTAATTTTAAAAAATATATCACTATGTAAATATAATAATTAAAAATAGCAATATTAATGCTTGTTTTTTATGTTTTTTTGTTATATTATAGGTATAATTACTATTATTTTATTTTTAGAAAAAAGTAGGAAGTTATGAGAAAAATATTGTTTTTTTTGTTTTTATTTTCAATCCCTTTGTTTTCGCAGATAATGACTCCTGAAAGAGTTATTAGTATGATGTCAAACAGATTTGCGACTATGAATAGTTTTTCATCTATCTTTACAGAGAGAAATGGAAGTAAAATAAAAACAGGTACTCTTATAAGTAAAAACCCAAATATATTTAAACTTGAATATTCAGGCGGCACTAACAGTGATTCTATATATTGCGACGGCAAAACATTATGGATGATATTTCCAAGGAAAAAGGTTGTAAGCGAGCAGACATTACATTATGGAGATTCTGGGGCCATTTATACAAAGGCTGGTATATCTAGGCTTATATCTAAATATAATATAGATTTTTATTCTGATAGGGCATTAAGGCCTGTAAGCAGTTTTGATGGCAGTGCTTTAAATATATCTGGTTATAATAGTTCTCAATATACTGGTGATGATAATAGATTAGCTTATCATATGCTTCTTACTCCGAAACAAGCGAGTGTCGATAGAACTGGTTTTCCTACAATACATTTATGGATTGCTGAAGATGGCATGATTATTAGAATACTTGGAATATCTACTACTAATGTTCCTGTAGAATATTTGTTTAAGTCTATCAGATATAATGTTCAATATGATAATAAGACATTTGTACCTGTTATACCTGAAGAGATGCAGGTTTTAAAAGATGGTTTAATATCAGACAATTAAAAAATTTAAAGGATTTTAAATTATATGGAAACCATAGGACAAATATTAAAAAATGCTAGAGAAAAAAAAGGTCTTACCATTGAAGAGTTAGCATCAAGTACATATATTGTTGCTAAATTTATAAAAGCTTTAGAAGATGAACAATTTGATTTGCTTCCTGGAGAGATATATGTTAAAGGTTTTATTAAAAATCTAAGCGACAAACTTTCTTTAGATTCTGATGCTATGATAGAGCGTTATAATTTACAAAGAAATGAAAATAAATTTGAAGAAGATTTATCAAAGTCTAGGAAATTTAAAATATCTGCCAAGAAGAAAGAAGAAAAAATAGAAAAAGCGGAAAATAAAAAAGAAGAGATAAAAGAATCTGATAACGAAGATTCTAAAGAAGAAAAAGCAGAAAATAAAAAAGAAATTATTTCTAAAACCAATAGCAGTATTTCAGTAAATAGCAAAACATATACTCCAAATAGTGCTGAGGCAGAATTATTATATATTACAAAAAGGGATTTAAATAAACTTAGAAATAAAAAATCTAAACCAAATTCTTTTGTGCCTGTTATAATGATATTGGCTATATTAGTGATTTTTGCTGTTATATTTTTTAATATAGATAATATAAAATCTATGTTTTCTTCAAACAAGAATAATAATAAAAGAGAAGTTGAGATAGCAAGAAATATTGTTGATAATAATGCTAGGCAGAATGTGAAATCTGGGGATATTATATATTTCAAACCTCTTGGAATATCTGCTACTATTAAATTTAACAGTATAGGCAATGTTATTAGAATGAATATTAATGGGCAGGATTTATCTTTTTCTAAGAGCAATCCTATTATATTAGATTTGAATGGAAATGGAATTAATGATTTTAAGATAAGTATAATAGAAGTTTATGATAATTTAGCTACTGTGGAGATGGAGAAGCTTGAAGAGAATCAGATGATTAATTCTGTTTACAACAATGAAGAAGCTACTAATTATTTAAATGATGTTACTAATAATATAGCTGTATCATCAGATGTAAAATTGCCTGTAATAGACGGAGAGACTTATATAGAGCAAGACACTGAGAAATCAAATATTAGAATAGAGATAACTGCGAAGCATTTTGTTTATTTGAGATACTTTATTGATTCGGGAGGCCCTGCTACTACAAATCTTTTAAGCGGTAAGACATTATATTTAGAGGCGAGAGACGTGATGATGCTTACTATTGGCAATGCGGGAGAGGTTGTTGTTAAGGTTAATGGAAAGATAGTTGATGTGGGAGCTCTTGGAGAGACAGTTAATAAAACTATTAAGTGGACTAAGAATTTAAATGATTCTACTAAATATAATTTGATTATGACTGATACTAAATAATTATTTATTTTATGGAAGATAGTTTAATAAATTTTTAAAATAAATATAAAATAATTGAAACTGTGAGGTCTAAAAAAAAATTTTTGAGATTTCTGGATTTCATCACTATAAAATAGTTCTTAATAATGTACTTGCTTTTTTTATGAATAGAAATGAAATGACAAGAGTATAAATAGTAAATATTATATAAACATGCAGTTTTTTTGCTTCTTTGTAACAACAAAAGAAGTGTGGGTA
>CAKVCJ010000175.1 GCA_934725655.1 uncultured Brachyspira sp. | reverse complement strand
AAACAAACAAACAAACAAACAAACAAACAAACAAACAAACAAACAAACAAACAAACAAACAAACAAACAAACAAACAGCCTAAATTTATTTCCTAACCTAATCTATCTAAATATACAAAAAAAATTTATCTATCTAAATGCATCCTTCGTATTTTATGGGAGTGATTTATGCAAAATAATAAATTATTATTAAAAATATATTGCATATTATTATCAATTTGTATTTTAAGTTTAATAATATTATCTATATTAGGCAATAAAAATAGAAAAGGATATTTAAGCGATTTTGTATTTGATGAAAATCATATTAATAAAACTTTAGAATTAAATGGTTTGAACATAACTGAAACTAAAAATTTATTTATTAAAGATGCTATATTAGATAATGATGCTTTAACTAATTATATATTTACTAATGAATCAATAAAAAGTTACAGCTATAGCTTTAGAATAAAATATTATAGTAAAGTTTTCAGAAATAGTGATATATACGGAGTTTATATAGATACGAATAAAATTATTCAAGATAATGATTTTATTAAAGAAATAAAAATGAAAAATGAAGGCAGTCCTTTTGGCAATTTAATTTCAAGCAAAAAAATTAATGAAAATATAGATAATATTAATTACACATTAAAATTAAAATCTGATGTAATTATAATATCATCTATAATTATTATATTAATAATATTATTTATAATTATATTAATATTTAATAAACAAATCATAAAAATATTATCAGAAAAAGTATATATAGAAAATAAAATAGAAAAACATAACAATATATTATTTATAATATTTTTAATATTTCTTTCTATTATAATATTGTCATCATCTTTCATACTGCAATTTAAATGGGATGATTGGAAATATACAGTAGACTATAGAGTATGGTATCATATATTCGATTTCACAGGAGATTTTTGGCAAAGAGGAAGGCATTTTGGAGATATATTAATGTCTTTACATATGAAACCTTTAGGAAATATTTTAGTTGGTTTTGGAATGGAGCCATATACAGTACACAAAGTATTAAGGTCTTTATTTACTTTAATTTATAGTGCCTTGTTGTCTGTTTCTATTTCTTATTTCATTTGGATATTAAATAATAAAAAAAATTATAAATTAATTGTTGTAATAGTATCTCTTTATATTTCTTTATTATCTGTTTTTGAAATAAAAGATTATATATATATGGCTTCGTATATAGGTTCTGGAGGAATATGTTTATTATTATGGATGCCTATATTTTATTATTTTGTATATGATAAAGAAATAGCATTATTTAATAATAAATTATTATATTATATATCATATTTATTTATTATATATTTTATTAGTTTTTCTATTGAACCTGTATCTTTATTGCTGTCAGGAATTTCTTTTTTTATTATTCTGTATTTAATCTTTATAGAAAAAAAAGAAAATTTTTCTTCTACTAAAAAATTATATTTATTTTTTATGATATTAATTATACTTACAAGTTTTATCTCATTATTAGTAACAATTAATTCAGGCAGAGGGCAGTGGCAATTAGATATGGTTAATGATACTTCTATAATACAAAATATAAAGGGATATTTTTCTAGTTTAAATATATTTTCAAAATTAATAATAAATTTAGGTATTATATATATTATTTATTCATTATTTTTATTTATACGAAATAGAAATATTAAAGATAAATATAATTATATAAAATTTATAACTATATTAGTATCTGTAATTGGAATATTTGGATTTTATGCTATAAGAACACATACTGTTTGGATAGAAATATTAATGATATTTTCTATATTAATTTCTGCTATAATAAAAAATCTTGAAAGCGAGTATTTATTTAGAAAAATAATATCTTATTTTACAGTAATATCATTAATATTTTTTATGACATTCCAGCTATTAATAAATTATGATAATTTCTTTAACGAAAATTTTAACAATGATTCTGCAAAAAAACTCATTAATTTATTTATTGAGGCAGACAAAAAAAATCTTAATGCTGTTATCTTAAAAAGGCAGCAAATAATAGATAATAAATTAGAAATACAAGATATAAAAAAATATCCTTGGGAATGGCCTAATGTTGATATATCTAAATGGATGCTCAAATACGGCTATACTAAAAAATATATTGAGATAAGTATAGAAGATTAATTTTAGGAATAAATTATGAAAAGATTAAGTTTTATAATACCTTGCTATAATGAAGAAGAATCCTTACCTGTATTATACAATAGATTAGATAAAGTATCTAAAGAAATAAAAGACTACGAAAGCGAATTTATATTTATTAATGATGGAAGCAAGGATAAAACAGAAGAGATTATCATTAATTTGAATAAAGAAGATAAAAGAGTAAGATTGTATTCTTTTTCTAGGAATTTCGGACATCAAGCGGCGGTAAGCTGCGGAATACATAATACTGATTCTGACTTAGCTGTTATAATAGATGCTGATTTGCAAGACCCGCCGGAAATAATACCTGATATGATAAAAATGTATGAAGAAACACAAGCACCTATTATATATGGAAAAAGAATATCAAGAGAAGGAGAAACTCTTTTTAAGAAAATAACAGCTGTTTTATTTTATCGTTTGATTAATTCTTTATCTGAAGTAAAGTTTCCAGTAGATACAGGAGATTTCAGATTAATAGATAAAAAAGTTATAGAAGCATATAAACAATTTTTAGAAAACCCTAAATACATAAGAGGTCTCATAAGCTGGACAGGATTTGAACAGAAAGCCTTTGAATATAAGAGAGATGCAAGAATTGCAGGAGAAACTAAATATACATTAAAAAAAATGCTTAAACTTGCAATGACTGGCATACTATCTTTTTCAACAAGACCATTAAAAATATCTTTGTATTTAGGAATAATATCTATATTAGTTGCTATCATATTTTCTTTTAGAGTATTTTATTTATATTTATTTAATCCTAATGTTTTAGTGAGGGACTGGGCTTCTACAATAATAATTATATTATTTATGAGCGGAATACAATTAATTTCATTATCTGTTATTAGCGAATATTTAGCTAATATGTTTAATGAAATAAAAAAGAGACCTGAATATATTATAAAAAAAATTATATAATTAATAAAAAAATACATAAAATAAGCCTAACTATTTTTATAAGTTAGGCTTTATTTATTAAACTCAGTAATTAATTTTATTCGCTTAAAATTTTTCTAAGTACTTCATTAACAAGTTTAGGGTTGCCCTGACCTTTAGTAGCTTTCATAGTCTGACCTACTAAGAATCCGAATGATTTTTCTTTACCTGCTTTGAAGTCTGCTGCTGATTTAGGATTTTCTTCTAAAACTTTTCTTATGATTGTTTCAAGCTCGCCAGTATCGCTAACTTGTTTAATTCCTTTTTTCTCAACTATAGCAGAAGGGGCCTCCCCTGTTTCGCACATATCTTCAAAAATCTCTTTAGCTATTTTACCGCTTATAACGCCTTCATCTATAAGTTTAAAAATCTCACCTATATGCTCTGCTTTAGGTTTGAAATCTTTTATAGTTTGAAGTTTTTTATTTAAGTAAGCATTAACTTCCACCATTATCCAGTTGCTTATTTTCTTAGGCTGTTTAGGATAAGCCTTAACTGCTGCCTCATAATAATCAGCTAATGCAGCATCTTCTGTTAATACAATTATATCCTGATCAGGTAAATCATAATCTTTTTTAAGTCTTTCACGTTTTTGCTGCGGAAGTTCTGGAAGCTCTTTTTTAGCCTCTTCAATTTCTTCATCTTTAAGAACTAAAAGAGGTATATCTGGGTCTGGAAAATATCTGTAATCTGCAGCACCCTCTTTTGAACGCATTCCTTTAGTAGTGTTCTCTTTAGCATCGTAAAGTCTCGTCTCTTGTAAGATTTTCTCTCCATTGTTAAGAGCTTTAATTTGTCTTTTGATTTCATAGTCAATAGCAAGTCTAACATTTCTAAAACTGTTCATGTTTTTTACTTCAGTTTTAGTGCCAAGTTCAGTGCTTCCTTTAGGGCGTATAGAAACGTTAGCATCGCATCTTAAAGAGCCCTCTTCCATATTACAGTCAGAAACATCAATATATTTGAAGATTTTTTTAAGCTCTGTTAAATATTGATAAGCCTCTTCACCAGTAGAAATATCCGGCTCGCTTACGCATTCAATCAAACAGCAGCCGGCACGGTTTAAATCCACATAGCTTAAAGGTCTTCCTGTATCATCATGCACAAGTTTGCCTGCATCCTCTTCCATGTGTATTCTGTTTATTCTTATGCTTTTATTGTAAGAAGAGCCGTCTTCATTGAGTACTGTTATATCGAGATGACCTTCTGTGCAGATTGGTTCGTCCATTTGAGTAATCTGATAGTAAGAAGGCAAATCTGGGTAGAAATAATGTTTTCTAGCGAATCTGCTTTTCTTTTGAATAGTGCAGTTAGTAGCAAGTCCTGCTTTAATAGTTTTATGTACCATTTCTTTATTAACTATAGGCAAAGTACCCGGGTGAG
>CAKVCJ010000174.1 GCA_934725655.1 uncultured Brachyspira sp. | reverse complement strand
GACATTTTAAAAATGGATTTATTATTTTTCTTATATTAAATATTTCCAATATCGGATTAACTTTAATTTTGGAATTCAAAATTTTTCCGCAAGAATTACATTTATAAAAATATGGCGGTTTATTTGGCAACATAAATACTCCTTAATTAAATATTATTTTGAAGAATGATTAAGCATATCCTCTAATTGTTTTTTATATTCTTTTAATTTCAAAACCGAAGAGTCGCCTGTATTTTCTTCTTCTATCATATTTGCCCTTAAATTTTTAATTTGCTCCAATATTTTATCAAATACTTCTTTTATATAACTTTCTAATTGACTCTTAAATTGTTTTTCAATGTCTCTTGATATTTTAGAAAATTCATTATAACAATCTTGTTTAGCTCTTGAAAGTTTTTTAGCGTTTTCCTCATCCTTTACAAAATTTGCGAATTCAATTCCAATAGAAAATATTGATAATATAGGACCAAGAAAATTAGCTACATTTCCTATATTTTTAACTATATTGATAGCACCCCAAGGCTGAAATTTAACTCCAAAAAAATGTCCTATATTCTTTACTATTTCTACGGCTCGATTTCCAGAGACTAAATCTTTTGCTTTTAAAATTAAGCCAGCATTGTTTACGCCTATAAAATTTTTAACGCTACCCGCTACCTTTCCAGTAATATCGCTTATAGAAGAAAAATTAGATATTATTTCCGTAAAATCCATAAGCGAAACATTATTTATATTTAATTTTGAATCGCTTATTGAATCAAGAACATATTTTCCTAAATCGGAATCAAATAAATCTTTAATTGTATCGTTTAATTCTCCGTTTATTTCGTTTAGTACTTCTTGTATTTTAACTTGATATTCTTCTATATCTTTTTTTATTCTTATACCTATTTCTTTTTGAAGGCTATCAAAATCTATATTTTCTACCCCTATTTTACTTGTTATATCGTTAGAATACGAAATAATAGTTGACGATAATTCCATTATTAAAGGAAAGACTCTATTATAAGCTAACTGTTTTTTAAATTGAACTTCTTTTTCTATTCTATTTACTAATATAAGAAACTCTTTATTATCTTTAGAGGATATGCTTAATATCGAATTATCTATAAACGATATTGTTCTATATATAGGAGTTGAAAATTTTGCCCATATTCCTTTTTCTTTAATGAAAATGTTTATTAATTTTACAAAATCGTTAAAATGGCTTAATTCTTTTAATTCATTTTCATTCTCATCAACTCCTTCAATATAATCAGCAGCGTCTATAAAACATAGCGGGAATTCGTCTATTTTGTGTGGTTCTAAAGAATCATTTAGCGACTTTTTATAATTTTCTACAAGTTCGCTATACTCACCAGATTCCATAGACATTTTATTTATTACTACCATCATTTTATTTTTTTGTTTTTCTTCAAAAGCTATCTTTTTAAAGTTTTCTAAAATAATATCGTCAAATAAATCGCTTGTTAAACAATAAATAAGTAAATCAGACTCTTTTATTTTCTTATAAGTAATATCGTCATGGTCTTTTCTATCCGTAAATAATCCAGGAGTGTCGGTAAGCAAAACATTATTCCAAGCATAATCTGTGGTTTTATCTGTAGCAATATCAGCATCTATCTTTATAGATTTATTTCCTGTTAAAGCAGAAATAATAGTAGATTTTCCAGAGCTATATTGCCCTATAAAAGATATAGTCAATAGTTTTTGATTTTCTATTTCCTCTATATCTTTAGCAAGGCTTTCTACTATTTCGTTATTATAATTTGATACAATTTTTTTAGAATCTTCAAGTATTTTAGAAAATTCCTCCGATATTTTACCGAATTCAAAAGTTTGTTCCATAAGTTCTTCTCCTTATCTCCTTATAAGATTTAATTATTATTTATTTTTTACAAAAGTTACTTCTTCTTGAATAATCTTTGTAATTTTTTTCTCTAAATTTTTATTAATATTATATTTTGATTTTATAACAATACTTTTTCCATAATCCCTTTCTGCTTTAATATTATGAATTTCTTTTTTATCTATTTCAATGATATTATCACCGTTAATATAATTTAATATTCTATAGGCATATATGGAATTCAAATAATCTAATTCTTTTTTTAACTCCTTGTTAATATCCGATAAATCTTTAGAAATATTTTCTAAATAATCGCATAATACATTTATACTTTTTTCTATTCTTTCCTTTATGCTTTTATGGTTATTTGTGAAGTTAGATAATATATTTTCAATATGTTTTTCTTCATTTTCTTCTATGCTATTTTTTATTGAATAATATAACTTATCCGTTGCCTCTTTAATTTTTTGTTCTTTGCTCTTAAATAGATTAGATAAAAACCCTACAACTAATCCAACTCCAGCTAAAACCCATCCTACAGGATTAGTAACTCCTAATAAAAAAAGAACAATACCGCCAGCGCCACCAATTACAGAGCCTATTATTCCCATTAGTCTCTTTGTATTAAAAGTATCCGAAATATTAAAATTTATATCGGACATTCCTATTTTGGAAAATAATTCAATATCTTCCATAAGTTCTTTTAGAGATTCTTCAAGAGCTTCTCTATATCTAATAATACAATTTTCAAATTTTAATTTTATTTCTTCATTAAATCTTATATCTTTTAAATATTGTTCCCATCGATAGGAAACATCTCCAGATTTTACATCCCAATTATCATTAGCAAATTCTAACGCTTTATTATCTTTTAAATCTTTAAACGCCGCTTTTAAATATTCTTTAAGTGTCTTTTTATTTTCTTGATAGCTTTTTTCTATCTTTTTCATTAAATTATTTTTATTCTTTTTAAACGAATTATTCATAGTGTTTAATTTTTCATTGTTATTAGTTAATATATTATAAATATAGTTTATGATATAAACGCTCCCATCTATCATAGTTTGGCTTCTTTTAATTATTCCTTCGTCTATTATTTGCATTCTAATATTATCCAAAAAATCTTGTATATGTGAAGATTTATATAAAATATTCTTTTTATCAGAATATTTTTCCTCATTAGACATTTTAGCCGCAAGCATCTGTATTGGATATATTTCAAAATATTCATTGCTATAATGTTTTTTTGCATATTCTCTTATTCTGTTTATATGTCCTTGCAATGATTTTTCATCTTTTCTTTTATACCATTTTTCAGGTTCTTTCAAGAATATTTTTAGCCTTGCTTCATTTTCTATATTTTCTTTAACATTTAATAATATAACTATTGGTTTATTTCTATCTTTTATTAACTTTAAAAAATTAAATTCAGTTTCTTGAACGCTGTCATTTTTTAACACATAACAAATTAAATCGGATTCGTCTATAATGCTTTTAGCAATCTCTTCATCGCTCTTTCCTCCAGGCGCTCCTATGCCTGGCGTGTCTATTATTCTAATATTTTTCCACTCATAAATTCTATTGAATCTCGTTGTTCTCTGTTTGCCTACTCCTATAAATTCGTTTCCCGTTCCCGTTATTATAGAATGCAATGTGCTTTTTCCCGCTTTAGTTTTTCCTATAAAAGATATAGTATAATATTTTAAAGCCCTTTCTTTCTTTTCCAATGCTTCTTCCAATTCTTTTATATTTTTATGTATAATTTTTGATATATCGTTTTTTAATTCTATTAATCCGTTTTCAAATTCTTTTTTATTTTCATCGTCTAATAATTCTTCTTTATCTTCTTTAGAGTTGCTTTCTTTAGACATTTTTTTTATTAAATTTTCTAAAGTATTTTCCAATTTTTTATCCAATTTTAATAAACTATCTTTAGAAGAAATTAAAATCTTTTTTGCTTCTTCTAAATCGACTTTTGCTATTTCTGAAGTTTTATTAATAGCTTCGGAATATTCTGGACCGTTTAATAAAAAACTATTATATCTTTTTTCTAACTTATCTCTTATATCTTTTATTGGAATATTTTTAAGAAAAGAAAGAACCGTTTTTCTTATATTATCAACCATTCCTAATTCGTTTTCTTTTATTAAAAACTCTTCTTCTTTTTTTATATCATTTTCAACATTCTTTTTTATAATATTGTATTCGCCTTCAGATATATTATTTTTTGACAAAAGATTATTAATAATAGCTTCTTCACTTTTGCTCAAATATCCGTCAAATAAGATAATTTTTAAACCTATATATAATATTTCTTTTATCTTTTCTATATCATAATCCGATATATTTGATAATACCGACTCTAAACTTATTTTATCTTCTGTATCTCCGAGTATTTTATGCATTTCAATTTTACTCTCTTCTGAAATATTATTTTGAATTATATATTCGTTTATGAAAACTAAACTTTTATCATATATGCATTCATCGGCAATAGAAATATACGCAAGGAATAATAAACTATAATCTATATTCATTTTTAACTCCTAAAAAGCATTATTATTTGTAAACATAAAATTTGAAAAAGTTTAAAGTATTGGCTTGGCTTGGCTTGGCTTGTAATAATTCAATTTTCTATTCATAATGATTGAATTATAATGTATTTATTAAAA
>CAKVCJ010000173.1 GCA_934725655.1 uncultured Brachyspira sp. | reverse complement strand
CATTAGATTCAATAATATCAAAATCTTTAATAGTTAAACCAGTGCGAGCCAATACTTTTTTAGTAGCAGCCACAGGTCCTATTCCCATAATCCTCGGTTCAACACCGCCTAAAGCACCAGTAATCCAAGTTGCCATAGGTTTAATTCCTAATTCATTAGCCTTCTCTTCACTCATTACTACAACTGCAGCAGCACCGTCATTAATACTTGAAGAATTACCCGCAGTAACCCTTCCGCCGTCTGGTTTGAAAGCAGGTTTTAATTTAGCTAAACTTTCAACTGTAGTACCAGCCCTCGGACCTTCATCTCTATCAAATACTACATCGCCTTTTTTAGTTTTTATTGTAACAGGAACAATCTCTCTTATAAAATTGCCCAAATCTTGAGCCTGAACAGCTTTTTGCTGAGACTTAGCAGCAAACTCATCTAATTCCTCACGAGTAAGCTGCCAATCATCGCAAATGTTTTCTGCCGTAATACCCATATGATAGTTATGAAAAGCATCAGTTAAAGCATCATTAACCATAGTATCTATAATAGTATTATTTCCCATTCTATAACCATAACGGGCATTTTTTAAAGCATAAGGGGCCATACTCATGTTTTCAGTACCTCCCGCAACAACTATATCAGCATTTCCTGCAAGTATCATATTAGCAGCCATATTAACAGCGTCAAGTCCAGAACCGCAAACAACATTAAGAGTCATAGCAGGAACCTCAACTGGCAAGCCAGCTTTAATAGAACATTGACGAGCAACATTTTGTCCCTGTGAAGCTTGTATTACACAACCCATATAAACCATATCAACTTTATTAGGTTCTACTTTAGCCCTTTTTAACGCCTCTTTAATAACTATAGCTCCTAACTCTGCAGCAGGAACAGTGCTCAATGAACCTCCCATACTTCCTATAGCCGTACGGCAGGCACTAGCTATTACTACTTTCTTAGCCATAATAAAAAATCTCCCAAAAAAAAATTTATTTATTCACATCTTATATATTTTAATTTTTTATAATATGCTTTTTTAAGTATAGTACATTTTTATTCCTAATTCAATAAAACAGACAATTTTTTTATTATACCCTAATATAGTATGGTATTGTTATAAAATTAATATAAGTGTAAAAATAGAATTTATAATTAACATAATCAAATATAATATTAACATAACATAATATTATATTATTATAACATAATAAAATAATATTAAATTTGTATTTTATTATTGACATATAAAATATTATTATTTATATTATATATTATTAAAATATAATAATAGTTCGTTTGGGAGAAGTTTTATGATAATAGGAAAAGCACAATACGAAGAATATCTATCAAATTTTACCAATGAAAAAGTATTTTTTAGTATAAACGAGGGGGAGGGGTATATCAAGAATACAAACGCCTCTTCTGTGGTATTATCATTAAAGCTATGCAACTTATACGGAGCTATGAAGACATTAAAACAAAATAATATCAATTCATACTTAAAAGATTTTTACAGCAAAGCATTGCCTATAATAAATAATAAATACGGCGGAAAAGTTGATCAAATATCGGCTCAATATATAGTGGCAGTATTTTCTGACAATTTTAAATTTAGAAATACAACTTACAGTGATATTTTAAAAGATGCCTATAGCTGTGCTAAAGAATTAATATCAACATTAAAAGCAAACAGATATAATGTAAGCATCTCTATAGCTATGGGAAATTTATGTTTTTGTCAGGTTTCAGATACAGAATCCCTATTTAATGAAGTAGTATGCATGGGAGAGCCTATGCTTCTTTCCAATAGATTAATAAATACAGCAGATGCAAATGAAATATTAATTCCAGAAAATATTAATAAAATGGTTTATGCTGATAAAGAATTAAGAGCTTCTTGGTCTATCGGTTCGCAAGAATATAACTTTAATGAACTTGGAAAGCATTATATAAAGAAATTAATAAAATTATAACTTATCATTAAATATATATATATTTATATAAAATGATAAGTTACATAAAACAAAAATCACATATAAAATATTTCAGGTTCAGCTCTTCTTTCAAACTGTTCTTCCAATTCATGTTGATGGTATAAGTACCCTTCATCATCATAATATCTGCATTTTTCTGGGCATTTTTTAATACAAGCACCGCATTTTGTACATATGCCGACATATTTGCTCACATCATTAAAATCAATAGAACCCATAGGACAAACATTAGCACATATTTTACAATTAGTACATTTTGACAAATTAACTTTAGGCTTCACTTTTAATATATCAATAGCATGTTCATGTCTGTCTCTTGGTGTATAGTAAGGACGAATAGGTTCATTTCCTCTCACTTTTATAGGTTCTGCAGGTATATCCTCTACAGTTCTTATTTTTTCTACTATTTTTTCTACGAAATCAGCAGCAATCTGCATATCTTTTTCATCAGGCCTATTAGCCCCCAAAGTATAAGAGAAAGCATGCTCCCCAACAAATCCCGCCCCCGCTATAGTATGAAATCCATTACACTCTAATATATTTCTAAGCTCAATTAGAGCATCATCAAAGTTTCTGTTTCCAAAGAGCACCACAGGTATAGCCAAAGCTCCATTACCTTTAATATTATTTTTTAAATACGGAAGCATTATATTCGGCACTCTTCCTGCATAAGTGGGAGTTCCGCATACTACTAAATCATTTTCCTGAAACTCAAGTATTTTTTCTCTTCTTTTAGGCAGGCTATAATTATATTTTTCACATTCAACATTAAGTTTTTCAGCAACATTTTCTGCTATAAAAGAAGCTATTTTTTGAGTAGTACCTGTAGCACTATAATATACAGCATATACTTTTTTCACTATCATAATATACCCCCCATGGTACTTTTATATATCATATAATAATTATGTAAATAAATAGTTGTAAGTCAAGTAAAAAACTAATAAAATATCAAAATAAGAAATAAAAATGTGGTTTTTGTGAAATAAAAAATATAAAATTAATACAATAATATATGATAAATAAAATTTAAAAATAATTATCTTGTAAATTTTAATTGACAATCGAAATTTATTTTACTATACTAGAGTATATCGAAAAATCATTTTATAAGTGGGAGATTACATGGATTATATCAAACTTTATAATCAAAAATTAACCTCGCCATATGAAGCCGTTAAGGTTATAAAATCTGGTGACTGGATAGATTATGGTTGGGTAACTGCTACGCCGATAGAATTGGATAAAGCATTAGCAGAAAGAATGCCTGACTTAACAGATATAAACATTAGAGGCGGTATATTATGTTGGGAGCCTCAAATATTTAAAATTCTTAACCCTGAAAAACATTTCACTTGGAACTCTTGGCATATGTCTGGTATAGAAAGAAAGGCAATATCAAGAGGTTTTTGTTTTTATGATCCTATTCGTTATTCTGAAATGCCAAGATATTACAGAGACTTGCCTCGCGGAATAGATGTAGCTATGTTTCAAGTGGGGCCTATGGATGAGAATGGTTATTTCAGTTTCGGCCCTAATGCTTCACATATGCAGGCAGTTATAGAGAGAGCAAAATGTGTTATAGTTGAAGTAAATGAAAATATGCCTCGATGTTTAGGTGCTGATTATATCGGCGGAGAATCTGTACATATTAATCAAGTTGATATGATAGTAGAAGGAGATAATCCTCCTATAGTAGAATTAGGCGGCGGCGGTGAGGCTACTGAGGTAGATAAAACTGTAGCAAAACTTATAGTAGAAGAAATACCTAATGGTGCTTGTATACAATTAGGTATTGGAGGCATGCCTAATGCTGTGGGTTCATTAATAGCAGAATCTGACCTTAAAGATTTAGGCGTACATACAGAGATGTATGTTGATGCTTTTGTTGATATATCATTAGCAGGCAAAATCACTGGAAATAAAAAGAATATAGATAGAGGAAGACAAACTTATGCATTTGGGGCTGGTACTAAAAAATTATATGATTTTCTTCATAATAACCCTCAATGTTTGTCTGCCCCTGTAGATTATACTAACGATGTAAGGGTAATATCTTCCATAGATAATTTTATGTCTATAAATAATGCTGTAGAAATAGATTTATTTGGTCAAGTAAGTGCTGAATCTACTGGTACTAAACACATAAGCGGTGCTGGCGGACAATTAGACTTTGTACTTGGTGCTTATCTTTCAAAAGGCGGTAAAAGCTTTATTTGTTTATCATCAACAGTAAAAGGCAAAGATGGTACATTACAATCAAGAATAGTTCCAAGTTTTGCTAACGGCACTATTATAACAGATACAAGGGCTAATACTCATTATGTTGTAACAGAATATGGTAAAGTAAATTTAAAAGGTTTAAGTACTTGGCAAAGAGCTGAGGCTTTAATCTCTATAGCTCATCCAGATTTTAGAGAAGACTTAATCAAAAAAGCTCAAGAATGTAATATCTGGAGAAACAGCAATAAATAAGAAAATTAGTTTAATTCATAATAAAACAAATTATAATTAAAAAAGGAGAAGCAAATGTTTAAAACAACTGAACAACACGAAGAGTTTCGTGCTAAGGTCAGAGCTTGGG
>CAKVCJ010000172.1 GCA_934725655.1 uncultured Brachyspira sp. | reverse complement strand
CCATTATAATAAGCGATAATTTACCAAAATTAGTGGAAAAATAATTTTTTACCTTAGCCATAAAATCATTCATAAATAAACCTCTATAACTTCAATTATTTAATAAATTCTATTCTCTTTTCTACTAACAAAAGCAAACAATGATTCCATAAAACCAGATAATCCCTTATTGTCTCTCTCTTCATCATATTCCATATCAATAATTTTTTTAGCTATATTATATATAGAAATAGAAGCATGACATTTATTATCATATTGATAAAAAGGAAGCTGCTGTGATACAGAATATGCAATAGTTTTATCTTCAAGCACATAACCTAAATACTTAATATCCATATCCAAATATCTCTTGCTCACCTCTATAATCTTATCACCAACCTCTTTTCCCTCTGATGCCTTAGTTACTCTATTAACCAAAATTTTAATATCTGCCTTAGGGTCTTCAGGAGCAATGGACTTTATTACCCCATAAGCATCAAGTATAGCTGTAGGCTCTGGTATAGTAACAACAATATTCTCATCCGAAGAAAGCAAAAAATATAACACATTATCAGATATTCCAGCCCCAGTATCAATTATAATAATATCAGCATCATTTAAAGAGTCCATGCTATTTATTAATTTTGTTAACCCTCTGCTCGATAAGTTAGCCAAAGAAGAAAAACCAGAAGCCCCCGCAATATATCTAATTCCATAGTCTGTTTCGAGCACAACCTCATGTATCTTCTTAGTACCCTTTATAACATGATATAAATTATACTCAGGTATAGTCCCTAATATCACATTAACATTACCAAGCCCAAGATCAGCATCTATTAGAAGTACATTCTTTCCTAACTGCTGCAATGCTATAGCCAAATTAATAGCAATATTAGTTTTGCCAACTCCCCCTTTGCCACTAGTTACACTAATTATTCGCTGAGGGCGTTTATCTTTTACTTCCATCATTTTTCTTAATTCATCTGCTTGATCTTTCATAATTTTTTATAATTCCTAATTAATTAATTTTTTTATCTGTTTTTCCAAATAAACCTTCTATTATTTTATGAGCATATCTCTTAGCAGGAGTAATGTCTTTTGGTACGCCTTGTCCATAAGTTACATAAGTAATAGGTACTTTACTCTTCGATATAGCACACAAAGATGAAGCTAAATAATCAGTTTCATCTACTTTAGTTAAAATAATGCCTTTATAGTTGGCAGGTTTAAATGCATTCATAATCTTTAAAGCATCTTTATATTTAGCTGTAGAACTCATTACAAGCTGAACGTCCATATCAAATCTTCCAACTGTATTAAAATATTTTGACATGCCTACTATCTCTTCAACACTATTAGGAGAGCGTCCCATAGTATCTATGAAAAGTAAAGAGGAATTGTCCAACTTTCTTATCTCTGCTCTTAAAGCCTCAGGAGTGCTGGCACTTGTAAAAGGAACTTTCATTATACTCGCATATCTTTGAAGCTGATCAACTGCTGCTATCCTGTAATTATCTATTGTTACAAATGATACTTTTCTGCCTGATCTCATATACTGTGCAGCTATTTTAGGTATTGTAGTAGTTTTACCAACACCCGTAGGTCCAACAAATACTACTATCTTCTTTTTAGAGGCTATATCTATACCATTGGCAAGAAGAAGTCTAGTTGAAAAATATCTTTCTATCTCTTCTTTAATAACATCTTTAGATTGAAAAAATCTTGCATTGCTTGATGTAAGCAAATATTCTCTTAATTCAAGCAAAACTTCTTCTGGAAACTCTCTGTGCCTTAATAAATTAAAACTCTCTTCCATACCATCTGCACTATTTGTAATATCTGCAGCAGCAGAATCTTTAGAGATTATATTTCTATCCGAATAATCTTCCTCATAATCATCCTGATAAAAATTATTATTCTGATTAATAGAAGAGTTTAAATGATTCTCCTCTCTATAATTTTTTATTTCCTCTATTGTATTTTTGAAGCTTCTCTCTTCATTTTGAAATATACTATCATAATTAGTATTTTGATAAAAACTATTATTATTATTATTTCTTTTATAATTTTTGGAGCTGAAATTATTTCTATCTATATTTGGAATATTATTTTCTAAATATTCTTTAACTATATCTTTTAGCTGATCTTGAACAATTTTTTTCACATTTGCTTCTATACTGTCTGCATTATAGTTATTTTTTGCTTGATATTGAGAATTATACAAAGAATAATTATCTTCTTTATGTGTATTTTTAGCATATGAAATATCAGAATCATTTAATAATGCTCCGCCCATCATGCCAAAATTATAATTATTATTAAAATTATTTAAGCCATTATTTTCTTCAAGTTTTCTTTCTTCAAACTCCATTGGCTTAAAAGATTTATTTTTATTAATGAGTTCGGCATTTTCTAATTCATTAATATCTATAGTAGCAGTATTTTTTTTAGCAGTTAAATTTTCACTTCTCTCACGTGCAGATTTTTTTAAAGCATTATTAAGATTAATAAGCCTCTCAGCCATTTCACTAGCATCCAACACTTCAGTTTTATGTTTGTTTATTTCTATTCTATCACTATTTAGTTTATTGCTGTAAGCATCCTCTTCTAACTTTTCTTTTTCAACAATATTATTTTTTTTCTCATAAATGGAATTATTAAGCATTATTCTAAGCTCATGCTCAGTTTTTTTTCCTAATCCCAAAAAACCGCCTACTTGAATATCTTTACTTGACAATATTGTAAAATTACTTCCAAACTCAACTCTAGCCTTAGCATAAGCATCAGTTTTATCTTTACCTTTGATAGTTCTTATATCAACCATTTCAATGACTCCCTAAAATTAATACTGTTCTAAAATTCCAATAGATACTTCAAATTCTTTTTTTATAATGCCGAATATATTTTTTCTGCTTAATTCCCTTATGCTAATAATGAAATAGTTCTCTCCATATTTATCCCTAGCCTGTTTTTCAATTTCTTCCCTATTTTTTCCAAAAATTGTTATAGTCTTCATAATTATTACTCCAATAATATTTTATTAAAAACTTATTTATTTTTTATTTTATGCTAGCAACACCCTTTACATTATACCCCTGTGCGATTTCGGTTGTTGCCACTACTTTATACTTACCAACATTCTTAGCAATAAATTGATACAAAGGTCTTCTTATAACAGGTGAAACTAAAAATACTATTTCATCAACTCCAGACTCTTGAACTAATTTTACAGCATCTTTTATATTTCTTATAAGAGCCTGCATACTTTCAAAACTCATAGCTATTACTTGAGAGCCTTGTATATTTCCGCTGTCAGCTAAATTTTGAGCTATATTATTTTGAAGCTCTTGACTTAAAGTAATCACTCTTATATTTCTTTGATCATCAGCTATAAGCTGCGATATTTGTGCCGCTAATCTGCTTCTTACCAATTCCGTAGCATGTTCACTTCCCATAACAGTAATAGCATCAGCAATCCCCTCCAATATAGTAACACTGTTTCTAATAGGTATTTCCTCCTGAAGCAAGTTCTGCAATACTTTTTGTATATATCCGAGAGGACTCTCATTATGAGGTTTAGCAGCAAGCACCTCTGATACCAAAGCCTTATTATCATCTTTAATGCGGTCAAGCATATTCTGTACTTCTTCACGTCCGATAAGAAGATTAGCATTTCTTTTAATTGTTTCATTAAAATGTGTAGCAATAACTGCAGTAGGTTCAAACAACATAAAGTTTTTTCTCTCAGCAGTATCTTTTTCAGCAACTCTAATCCAATAGGCAGGAAGACCAAAAGCAGGGTCTTTAACACTCTCACAATCAGGAGTAGGCCCTTCATTAGAATTAGCATTCAAAGCAAGAAGCATATTAGGACGAACAAAACCTCTTGCCATTTCTGTATTATTTATACTAATAGTATATTCATCTGGTTCTATAGCCTGATTATCAACTATACGGACAGGAGGCACTGACAAACCAATATCTAAAGCAAGCTCTCTTCTAACCTGAGTTATTCTATCTGTTAAATTTCCGCCCTCAGATTCCAAAGCTAATGGAACTAATGATACTCCAATAGATAATTCTATTTTTTCTACTTTTAAGAAAGGTGTAACATCCAAAGGGCCATTTTTAGGCTGTTCTTGAACTTCTGCTTTAGTGCCGTCTTCATTAAGACCAAGTTCTTGCTGTTCTTTTCTTAAAGCGTAACCTGCTAAAAATAATGCTAATGCTATAACAAATAACGCTATCTTTGGAAAGCCAGGTAAGAACATTAAGAAGAATGCAAAACCTGCACCGATAAATAAATTCTTGGGCTTAGCAAAAACCTGTACAGCAATTTGAGTAGATAAATTATCTTCGCTGCTGCTTCTAGTAACAAGCAAACCAGTAGCAAAACTCATAAAGAAAGAAGGAATCTGACTTACTAAACCATCACCCACAGTAAAACGAGTATAAGCATCAGCAGCCTGAGCAAAAGGCTCTCCCCTCATTGTCATACCAATTATGAGTCCGCCTACTATGTTTATAATAGTGATTATGATACCCGCTATAACATCACCCTGAACAAACTTTGAAGCACCGTCCATAGTACCATAAAAAT
>CAKVCJ010000171.1 GCA_934725655.1 uncultured Brachyspira sp. | reverse complement strand
TAAAATTTAAATGCTTCTTTTCCATAAAATATAATAGAAATATTATTAAAAGTAAAACTATTATATTGATGAGTGTGTAAACCCACATATAAATTGACTCCTTATGACTTTTAATTAATGCGTAAATTATAATGAAATTTTTAAGTTTGTCAAAATTAAGATTCAATTTCAACGCACGGTGGAAAGATTTTAGAAAAATAACTAAAGTTGTAATTTAAGATTATTTTTATTTTTGCTATGTTTACCGTGCGGTGTACTGCCAAAAAATTTAAAAAAACATAGGGTGGGGCAATGATAACTTTTAAAAGCAAAAAAGAAAAATAAAACAAAAATAAGAGATAAAATAAACAGATTAAAAGGGTGGGGAGTGTAATTTAAATTTTAAAACTTATTTACATTCCCCGCCCTTTAAATTTTGATGCATATATTTAAAAAGTTAATCTTTATTTGTTTTACTGATTAATTAGAAATGTTAGCTCCCACCCAAGCTTTTTTAAATTTTTTAAGTCTGTTTCACGCACGTTAAACAAATTGAACAATATAATTAAAACTGCAATCTAAAATTATTTTATATTTTTTATTTAGCTTACCGTGCGGTTATAATTTTTTTAAAATATTGAAAAACTGATACTTTTGATATATATTATATCTATGACTATCCTTAAAATGAAATTAAAAAATGATAAAATCTATATAAAAGTATCAGGCGGCGAATATTTTACCATACCAAAAAACGGTACTTATGAACTTGATATTTATGAGGGTATGGAGTTGGAATATGATGAAATACCTCATATAAGAATGAGAGCTTATGAGGCCGCTGCTAAAAAATCTGCTGTTAATGCTTTGAGAAGAGGTTTTTTAAGCGAGGGCATGCTTAGAGATAAACTCATTAAAAAAGGGCATAAAAAAAGATTCATTAATTATGCTGTAGCTTACTGCAAAGAATATGAACTTATTGACGATAAAAGATTTGCTAAAATTACTGTTAATAGCCTAAAACTGAAAGGCAAAAGCAAAAGATATATTATTGACGCCCTTAAAAAAGCTAAATTAAAAAATAAAACAATAGAGAGAGTTTCTCATCTGATAACAGAAAAAACTGAAATAAAATCTTTAAAAAATGCCATTAGAAAATATTATAAAATCTATGAAAATAAAGATAAAAGAAATGATTATATTATAAGAACCTTAATGAGAAAGGGTTTTAAATATGACTCTATAAAAAAATTATTAGATAAATATAAACCTTACAGAAAATAATACTGTATAAATATATAATAAATACTCGATTAAAACAAAAATAATTTCATATTCTTAATATACTTATTCTAAAATAATACAATTATTTAAATGCATATTTATATAATGATATTGATAATTGTATTAAAATGTACTATAATAATAAGTAAATTAACATAACTTTGAGGCTGGCTTAATGAGAAAAATAGCATTATTTGTATTATTATTTAATATTTTATCAATTTCTAATATATATAGTCAAAACAATAATTTAAAATATGATGCTGACAAACAAGGATTATTTAATGCATTAAAAGACGGCAAAACAGATATTGCTGTCAATATAATAAAACTTGGAACGGATGTCAATATAAAAGATGAATATGGCTGGAGTTTATTACATAGGGCTGTTGAATATAATAATACAGCTGTAGTTAAGGAGTTATTAGAAAGCAAAAAAATAGATATAGAAGCTAAACTTCCAGAAAATACTATAATAACTAATGATAATGAAAAATGGTATGCAGACGGTGAGACTCCGCTTCTTCTTGCTTGCTATTATGGATATGGTGAAATAGTTAAAATGCTTTTAAATTATGGTGCTAATCTTGAGGCAAGAGATAGTATAGATTCTGCTATGGCAATACATATAGCTGCATCAAGAGGGTATTCAGATATAATAGAGATAATAATGCAGTCTTATTCTGCAAAGAAGATAAATAATCTTGTAGATATAGAAGACGATACAGGAACAACGCCTTTAATGTGGGCATCTATGAATAATCAGATACCTGCAATAAATATTTTGTTAAAGTATGGTGCAAATATCAATGCTCAAGATTATGATGGGTGGAGTGCTTTACATTTTGCTGCTGCTTCGCAGAGTTATAAAGCTGTAGAGATATTATTAAAAAATAAAGCCAATGCTAATTTAGAAAATGTAAATAATGATAAGGCTATTGATTTAAGTTCTGACACTGATATAGTTGAATTATTAAATAAATATACAAATAGATAAATAAAATATGGAATCAAAGAAACTTCAGAGATTTAGCGAATATAGTATGTCTACATATTTACTTTGTCCGAGAAAGTATAGATACACTTATATAGAGAAGCCTTTTAAAAAGTATAAGAGGGGAGTAAATGTATATTTCATATTTGGTAATGCCATACATTTAGCTTGCAAGGAATTTTATCAGCTTCGTGCGGAAGAGAGGAATTTAGAAAGTTTGCACAATATATTTAGAGAGGTTTGGAAGAGAAGCGGGATAAGGTCTTTCTTTAACAGCAGAGAAGAAGAGAGAGAGCTTGGTGAAAAAGGGTTATCTATGCTTTCAAATTTTTTTAATTCTTTCGGACAAAAAGTACCTTATCAAATAGAGAGTTATAAAGAGACAAAGATAAAAGACTATATATTATTTGGCCGTATAGATAGGATAGATTTATCTGCAGACGGTTCTTTGCAGATAGTAGATTATAAGACAAATAAGTATTATGATTTAGGAGAAGACAACACAGAGAGGGAGAGAAAAACTCTTCAGCTTAAACTTTATGCTTTCATATTAGACTCATTAAATTTTAAGGTAACAAACGGTTCATATTATCATTTTGATGAGGACAGATTTGACACTATAGATTTCACAAAGGAATCAATACAATATATAGGCGAGTGGTTTGACGAGATAATAAATGACATAAGGTACGACAGGGTTTTTGACAAGAGGGCAGGTGCACACTGCGAGTATTGCGATTTCAATAAAATTTGCAATGGCACAAACAATTCAGAAGAGATATTAATTGAAGATTAAAGGAATATCAATAATAGATTAGAATAAGCTTCTTCTGCTATACTAATCATAGAGTGTATAGAATGTGGTTTTACTTTAATAACATCTCCTTCTTCGAGGTCTACAATTTCTTCTTCTATTACATATCTAATTTTACCGCTTAGTACTATTACCATTTCTTCTGACGGGTGTTCATGATATGGTATAAGCTGATTAGTTTTTTGTTTAATGGAGTAAATATTATAACCTTTATTACTTAATATATAAATTAATTTTTCATCATCTTTTTCGCAATTAAATTCTTTTAGTGTATTAGATTTATAGTAAAATTTCTGCTCTGTCATTTTATCATCCTCACGTGTATAAATTTCGGATAAAAGGTTTAAAAAATTAGCGATGAATTTTCGGATGTTTCACATGAAACATTTATTATATTTAATGACACAAAAGATAAATATTTGAAGCCGTTTATCAATTCAAAGCTATAAACATTTATTATATTTAGTTTTTTGAATAACTATCTGAAAAATAAAATGTTTCATGTGAAACATATTATAACTGCAGAAAATAAATCAATTAAGGCCAATTTTTTATTATTGATTAAATTTAGAAACATCAGTTTTATTAGCATATTAAAATAATATATGAAATATTATTAATTAGTTATCTTAATAACCTTATAATGCTTATATTGAAAAATATAGAAAAATGTTTCATCTGAAACATATAAACTATTGCAAATTATCCTTTATAAATTAAAATAAATATATGGAAAATATTAACTTAAACGATAACTTGAACATAGAAAAATCTGCTATATATGTAGTGGCTACTCCTATAGGTAATATGGAAGATATAACTATAAGAGCTTTGAAAATATTAAATAATGTAGACTTCATCCTCGCAGAAGATACTCGAGTAACTCTTAAACTTTTAAATACTTACAATATTAAAAAAACTGTTTACTCTTACCATAGCCACTCAACAGAAAAAAAAATTAATGAATATGTAAATAATATTCTAAATGGAAGCTCTGCTGCTATTGTAAGCGATGCAGGTACTCCTTGTATAAGCGACCCAGGTGTAAGCATCATCAGCAAAGCTATAGAAAATAATATTAAAATTATTCCTGTTGGAGGAATATCTGCTTTCACAACTCTGTTATCTGCATCAGGTATTTCAGGTAATACATTATTCGTAGGTTTCCTTTCAAATAAATCTGGTAAAAGAAAAAATCAATTAAAAGAATTATATGTAAATGAAAAAAATATTATTGTGTTATATGAATCTGTCCATAGAATAAAATCATGTATAGAAGATGTTGTTAACATATTTGGAGAAAATACTCACATTGTTATCGGAAGAGAACTCACCAAAAAATTTGAACAAATTATAAGAGACAGCGCTTCTAATATACTTGCTTTTTTTACTAATAATAGTATACTTGATAAAGGAGAATTTTGCATCATTATCGATAATAGAAAATCTAAAGTATGCAAAGCTAATGCCGAAAATATACTATGTAAGGAGTCAGATTATGACAATTGATAAAATAGGCGGCAC
>CAKVCJ010000170.1 GCA_934725655.1 uncultured Brachyspira sp. | reverse complement strand
GCGGAATATTTATTTCAAAATATGGAAAGATAGAGAAGATTGAGAGTATAGATGCTAATGAATGGTATAGCTTTAGGGATAGTATGCTTTCAACACTTTTTAAAAATAAGGGAGTAGATATTAAAGCATTAGGTTTGAATAAAGGAGCAACAAAAAATTTAGCAGACTTAACTCAAGCAAATGCATTGTTAATGGCAAGCGATATTGTAGAAGGCATTATCAATAATATAAATGACAGTTTTATGAAGAGATATTTTGATTTGAATTTTAAGAGTCTAAGGTTATTAGGAGAATGCGATTATTTCAGGATTAAACATTCAGTAAATAAAGATTAATAATATATATGTTTATATTTATATACAGTTGTTAATAATTTGAATTTTTATATACTATAATAATATATTTATTTTTTGTAAAAATTTACGATAAATAAAAAAATTATTTTAGGAGGCATTTATGGCAGTTAAACTTTTTAATAAAGAAGATTTGCAAAAATGCACTACAAAAGATGAGGTAGAAGCATATTTTAATTCTTTGGGTATAAATGAAGAAGATTATGAACAAAAAATAAATGCTTTAACTGAAGCTCTAGAATCTCAACAAATAAAATGTTTTTATGAAACTTCTTTAGAGAATAGGTATAAAGATATCTTAAATATATTTTTAGATGAAGAAGTGAGAATGTACAGAGGATTTTAATTTTATATGTCTAAATTAAATTTACAAGAAATAGCTGATAGATGTGGGTATAATAATGTTTATAGTGAAACAAAAAAACAAGTAATTTTGCTAAATAGTTTACAGAACAATTTAATAGATAGTCTTATAAATAAATATATAATAAAATCTTTACTTTCTCATTGGAAAAGTGCTGTAGAAAATATAGTTCTAGAAACAAGGCAACATAAATTTAAAAATTACTGTAAAGAAACTTCATATGCAAATCCAAAAGTTATAAAAATAATGAATGTTGCACTTTATAAAATATTTATAAAAGAGAAAAAACTTTTTGAATATGGATATACTTTAAAGGATAAATATAATTGGGTTGATGTTATTGTTATAAATGAAGAAATGAGTATTAAAGAAAAGAGATGTGTTGTTGCTCATGAGCTAGCACACATAATTATAGATAGGATACTAAAAGAAAACATAGATATTATTCCTAATATGGATTTTGATAATATTAATGAAGAAGAATTAGCAAATATATTAATGTGTTATATACTTTTAGATAAATCATTTTTTTATAAAAATGCACAATTTGAAGACTATGTTATTACAGATGTTTTGGATTTGAAAAAATTAAGAGAGAGTATATTAAAAAAATATAGAAAATAAAGTTTATTAAATAAAAATATATTAATAAAAGGCTTGGTATTAATTACTAAGCCTTTTTATTTTATAACTTATAAATTATAAGACTAATCACTATTATATTCATTTTATTTTATAGCATTTTCTAGTTTTTGTACTATTTTTCTTATTTCATCAGCTATTTCTTTGTAGCTTTTATTTTCATTGTAAAAAATAATGTCATTACTTTTGGAAATATACCAATTATCCCAATTTTTTATTGGTTTTAATTCTACAAAATTTTCACATAATTTTATAAATGTTTTATCTTTTGATGTATCTTTTTCTGTATAATATTGTATATCATATTTTTCTTTTAATAGATTTATATATAAAAATAGATCAGTATTTATATCTATACGAAAATACCAATTATCATTTTCTAATATTTTTTCGTAGTTAGATTCATATCCAATTTTATAATCATTTAATTCATTTACTATATTTTTATAAAATTCTTTTTTGTAATCATCAAATACTAATGCAGCATTTTCAAATAAATTTTTCATTTCTTTTATATTAGATAATTTTGTAATATCTATATCTTTATTAGTAGAAAGTATTTTTTCTACAAATTCTCTAATAACTGCTTTTTCCATATCGTCCTCCTCGGTGGTATTGCTTATAATTTTTTCATTATCTCTTATTTGTATTAATGAAGAATATATTGATTGATATTTATCATTTTCTTTTAAAAAATTGTATTCTGTTAAAATATTATCTATCCACTTTGCTATATTATTGTGTGATAAATAGCATATTCTATTTTCTATTTCCAATTGTTCTCTTAATTCATCATCAATGCTTTTATTAGAAGGTATTCTTTCATCTGGAGTTAAATAAACTATAAATATTTTATTTTCATCAATTTGAGTTTTTCTATTATCATAGTATAATTTTAATTGTTCTTCTCCGTCATCAGCATCAATTTTATTTTCTATAATTATTTCAAAATTTTTAGATTGAATTAATATATCAATTCTTCCTTTTGGTATACTAAATTCTTTATAGACTTTAATATCATTTATATTTTTTATTTTTTTGTTTTCACATTTATATTCTATTATGTATTTAGAAAATATTTTTGCAAAATTTATTTCTATATTATTTTCTTTGAAAGATGTATTAAAGAGATTAAATAATAAAAAACTATTTGGAACTTCAATTCTTGAAGCTTCTAATAAATTTATAATATTTATTTTCGGGGCTAATTTTTCTTTACCCTTATTTATTTCATTTATAATATTTTCTTTTTCAAGAATAAAGTCTTTTAAATATTTTAATAGATTATTTTTGTACTGTGAGTAATGAAAGATAAAGTTTGATAAAAAATTAATACAGTTATTTTCATTCATAGATACTATTATATTAAGTTATGTATTTTTGTCAAGAATGTACTTATTGAGAAATTAAAAAATTAAGTTTTTATATTAATTACTTATAATCACTTATATTTTTTATTATAGATATAAGCATTATTAAAGAGATTAGGTTTTTTGCTTAATCTCTTTTTTATTTTCTTTATTAAAAAATTGAATCAAAATTATAAAAATTATAAGAACTATAACAATTATCAAAACTACAAAATTATAAAACTATAAAAAAGGAGAATTCCATATGCAAGAAAACAAAGTAAAAAAATATAAAATTCTTGGAGATAGTTTTAAACAATATATAGCAGTCTCCAAAAACACTTTCTCAGAAACTAAGACCAATAAGATTACTGAGAAGAATGTAGAAGAAATTATATCTTCATTTGAAAAAAAGAATGTTGAAGTGTTTGTTTATATGGGGCATAAAGAGGAAGAGGAGAGAGCTGCTATTGGTAAGGTATTGAAGTTAGAAAAAGATAATGAAGCTGTTGGAATATACGCTACTATAGAATGGTTTGATGAAAGCATTACTGAGAAAAAATCATTTTATCCATCTATAGAAATGGTTGGAAAAAAAGTTAAAGAAGATGATGAGTTTATTTATTGGGAGAATTGTGAGATTAAGGCTATTGCTGCTGTTGAATATCCTGCTAGTAAAAGTGTTGATTTATTATGTGCAAGCGGGGTTATTGAAGTTAATGAAGATTACATAAATAACATTAAAAACATTTTAAATAAGCTTAATGATGAGGCAACAAAAGAAAAAGCAAAAGAAGAGTTTTTAAATATATTTAGAAATGATGAAGTATTTCAAAATATGATAATAGATTTACTTTTAGAGAAGTTTAAGATTTCAGAAAAGAGCTTATCAAAATCAAATTTATCTGCTATTACTTATGGTGATTGGTGTAATGAATATGCAGAAAGTCAAAATGCAGTAAGATGCTCTTCAAAGTCTGAGAGTGATACTTATGTTAAAGCTAAAAAACTTTTTAAGGCTGGTTTAAGCAAAGAAGAAATAATGTCTATAGTGAGAGATGATTTAGTTCCTATAGGAGTAGGAGGTTATGAGAGAGTTAGTTTATCAGCTATGGGCAAAAATAAGTATGAAGAGATTTCAAGGATGTTTAAGTAAAATGGTGTATACTAAAAATCTTACATTTTGTCATTTTTGGTTCTTTAAATTTATTGTTTTCGGGGGATAGCCCCCTGCGAAGCGTGCCCTTAGGGTACACACCCCCACTTCTTTTACCAATGCTCTGCGTGCCTGTGGCAAGGTACCTTTCGGTATTGATATAAAAGAAGCAAAAGAACTGCATTTTTAATGCTTAATTTAGGGTTTATGCTACATTTGACATATATTACTAAAATATTAGCTATAGTATATGCACTTTTTGCGGCGGGAAAAAGTTGAATAAAATAACTTACATTACACAATATAGTTATTTATGTCTATATAAACAAATAAAATAATATTAGGAGTTGCTATGATAATAAAATCTGGCATAGGTAATGATGAAGATAAATTACCAAAGAAAGGCTTTCCTGTGTCCATTAAAAATAAAGATGGAAAAGGAGTTTATGCCTTATATGAGGAAGGGTTTACCTTTGTTGGGGTTGCCTTAGAAGATGCATATAGTTATGTGGATTTCGGACTTAAGTCTAATTGCATATCTGTGTGCTATAGCGGAAATGTTAACTGTGTTGCAGCAGAGAGTTTAGCTGCAGGAGATATAGTTGTGCCTTCTGTTGATGGATTTAAAAAGTCATTAGACGGCAATGGTGTTGGCATAGTTATTCGAGGCGGCAATGCCAATTCTCATATAGAAGTGCTTTTAAAAACTATTTAATAATTTATTATAAGGAGTAATAATGAGC
>CAKVCJ010000169.1 GCA_934725655.1 uncultured Brachyspira sp. | reverse complement strand
ATCTATATCTTCTATAAGACTATATTTATCAAGTTCATAAAAAGGTATAGTATCTTTTATATTTATATTATAATTCTTTATTAAATTCTGCGCCAAAAGCTTAGAAGTACCATATCCAAAATTGCATATAATTAAAACATTCTTTTTAGCTTTAGGGATATTATTTACATTAATTCTATCTATACTCGACTTAAAATATACAACAAGATAAGCTATTTCATCATTAGATATTTCTTTTATATTTTCTATTTTATTAATGCTGCTTTTAACAATATTAAATAGTTTTTCTTCTTTTTCTATTAGTTCATCATATATAGAATTTTCTAAACTAATTTTATTTTTTATTCTATATATAGCAGGTTTTAAATGATGTGATATATCATTAAATAAAACACTATCTAATGTCATATCATATCCAGATTTTATGCTAACCTCTCTAATAAATCTTTCTATAAATATTTCACTTCTAATCCAATTTTCATAAAAATCTATTTTTTTAGTATAAGTGCTGCTTCCTAATAAAAAATTAGTTAACCTTACAACTTCAATATCATTAACATTAATATAAAAATTATCTTCCAAAATATATTTACTTGAATTCAAAATATTAAATTCTTCCATAGTTTTAAAGAAAAGCTCATTATCAATTTTATTTATCGAATTAGAACCATTTGAAATTGTCTCAACAACAATAATAATATACGCTATAAACATCTGATAAGAATCATCGGAAATTACCCTATTAGTTTTTTGCAGCACATCCTTTACATATTCTATTATAATATTAATTTTGTCATATGTAACATATTTTAAAGCATTATCAAATATGAATTTATTTAAATATTTATAAATCTTTGGCTGAAAAAAAAACTTTCTAATATATTTACTAAGCAGAATAATAATATATGTTCTCGCTGAACCTCTTTTTATTTTTAAGCTTCCATCTGCATTTAAAATAATTCCCATTTTCATAAAATGATGTTTTATTTTTTTAAAATCATTTTTAAATGTATTTCTGCTAATATTGAGTTTTTCTATTATCCTTTGAATATTAAATGGATAACTTTGAAAAAGTATAAACATCTCTATAAATTCTATTCTTTCTTTGCTTGTAAATAGATATTTATAATTTTGTATTTTAGGCATATATTTATTATCATCAAAACAATTAAAATATATAGCACCTTTGCTTAAAAATTCTATCTCTCCAATGTTTTCATTTTTTATTATCTTATTAATATTTTTTAAATCATATCTTGCAGAACTTTCAGATATATTGAATTTACTAGCGATATTTTTTATAGAACTTTTTTTGCATGAATGTAAATAATCTAAAATTACTAAATTTCTCGTAGATAAAATCATAAAAAATAATATATAAGAAGGCGATCAAATAATATTATAATTATAAGACCACCTTCACTTTAATTTATAACTTTGATATTAATAAATTATATATATCAACACTATTATTTAATTTATTTAATTGATCTCTAAACTCATCATCCATTACTAATTTAGATACTTCAGTTAAGAAATCTATATGAGTAGAACCCGCTTCAGCCTTAGGCACTAATAAACTTATAGCAGTATTCACAGGTTTATCATCCAAACTTTCCCACTCTACATATTTGCCGCTCTTAATAATTACAACAGAAGCTCTTTTAATAGTATCTGATTGAGCATGCGGTATTGAAAAGCCGTCCATAAGTCCTGTAGTACCCTTAGCTTCTCTTTCTAAAAGTTTTTCTATAAGCTCTTTAGTATCTGATATAATATCGTTTTTTAGAGCTATTTCAGCAATTTTTTCTAAGAACTCCATTTTGGTATTCAAATCGCATACAACTATTTGATTTTCATTTATAAAATTTTTAAAATCGAAATCCATCATTTTCTCCTAAAAAGAATAATAAATTTTCATTATATTTTCTTTCTTGAAAGGCCGTACAATATTCCTCCAACAGCAGAACCTATTAATATAGAAGCTACCCATTGAATCTTTCCAGTTACAACAGGAAGAACCAAAAATCCGCCATGAGGAGCAGGAACTTGTACTCCAAATATATAAGTTAATATAGCAGATATAGAACAACCCAACATTAAGATAGGTATAACAACTAATGGTTTTTCGGCTGCAAATGGTATAGCACCTTCTGTAATATGTGTTGAACCTAATATTATATTTGCTATTCCAGCACTTTTTTGCTCATCTGTAAATTTATCTCTAAACAAAAGAGTTGCTATAGAAATAACAAATGGAGGAGTGATACAAGCAGCTGATACGCCTGCCATAAAATAATAATTACCTTGTGCTAATAAAGCTGTTCCAGTAACATAAGCTGCTTTATTAACAGGGCCGCCCATATCAAATGCACACATCATTCCTACTATAATACCTAATATTACAGGGTTTGATTGCTGTAAAGATGCTAAAAAAGATTTCATACCTTCATTAACTACACCCATCGGAGAGACTAGCCAATTCATAATAATAGCTATAAAAAACATTCCAAATACAGGATATAAAAATATAGCTTTTAATCCTTCTAAAGATTTTGGCAATTTAGCAAATACCTTTTTTAATACCAAAACAATAGCACCAGCTAAAAAACCAGAAACTATACCGCCTAAAAAACCAGCGCCGCCAATATTAGAAATCATCCCCCCTATAAAACCCGGTACATAAGCAGGTCTCTCTCCTATAGAAAGAGCTATATATGCAGACAATATAGGAACCATAAGCTGAAAACCATAACCGCCTACTGTATTTAATAATGCAGCAAATTTATTATAACTTGGATCATCAGGATTTGAAGAATATATTCCAAATAAGAATGATACCGCTATTAATATACCGCCGCCTACTACAAATGGCAACATATGTGATACACCATTCATAAGATGTTTATATATTTGCTTACCTATATTACTTTTAGTGTTTATTTCGTTGTTTTTATTCTCAACTACTTTTTCACCTTTTCTAATAGGTGCTTTGCCGTCTATAATAGCCTGCACCAACTTCTCAGCTTCTTTTATCCCCTGACCTACACTTACTTCTATAACTGGACAACCATTAAATCTTTCAGGATCAACATTTTTATCTGCAGCAATAATGATGCCTGCAGCTTCTTTAATGTCTTCTTCTGTAATATTATTATTGATACCAGCCTGACCATGTGTCTCAACTTTAATATCAACACCTAATTTTTTAGCAGCTCTTTTCAAAGCTTCTTCAGCCATAAATGTATGGGCTATTCCTGTAGGACAACCCGTTACGCCTAAAATTTTCATAATACTTCACCTCTAAAATTTTATTAATTTATTTATTTTTACCTGTTTTAATAATTCAGGTACATTTTTAAAATCTGTAATGCCTTCTGTAAATGCTGTTGAAGATGCACTTGCAGATGCAAACATCATAGCATCTTCTATACTTTCGCCCAAATAACATTTCCCTATAAAACTGCCTAATAAAGTATCCCCAGAACAAGCAGTGTTTATAACCTTTCCATCAGGAGCATTCACACAAACCATTATATTTTTATCTATATAAACTGCCCCCTCTGCACCTCTGGAAACTATAAGTCTATCACATCCAAGTTCTATTAACTTCTTGCCATATATTTCAATCTCTTCTTCTGACAATTTATGCTCAATATCAAAGAAAGAAGCCAACTCTTCATCATTGGGCTTCATTAAATAAATACCCTTCTCCAAATAATTTATTATCTTTTTGGAACTAGTGTCTATAATTAGTCTCACCTTTTTCTCTTGACATATATCTATAATTTTTTCATAAATACTTTCATCTACGCCCAAAGGCAAACTTCCGCATACAAATAAATAATCATCTTTTTCTAATTTTTTTAATAAAGATATCATCTCATCTATTTTTTCTTTTATAATATGAGGCCCTTTATTAACAATTTTGAACTCTTCTTTTGCATTTATAAAAACATTAACCCTTGTTATGCCGTCTACTTCTATAAAATTGGTGCTTATTCCAGATTCTTCCAATTTATCTTTAATAAACTTTCCTGTAAAACCCGCTATAAATCCAAGTGCCGTATTTTTTATGCCCATCATATGCAAAATTCGAGAAACATTTACACCCTTTCCATTTTCTATATATTCATCATAATTACTTCTATTTACTTTGTTAGGTAAAAGTTCATCTACATCAATAAATAAATCTATCGCAGGATTTAAAGTTAAAGTATATATCATTTTTCACCTCGTAATAATAATAATAATATATTTTTAGATAATAAAAAATATTTTATAAATCTGCCGCCTATCAACAATAAAATATATATATTTATTACACCCAATATATTTTTAATATGCCAAAAACTTAAAAATAATATCTATTTTTTAATATGCTTATGATATAATTTTTATAATAAAAAACAATTCTCAAAAAAAATATTTTTTTTTATAATTTTTGACTATAAAAAAGGGCTTAATATCCTAAGATATCAAACCCTTTCATAAGCTTCTAAATATATATTTTTTTATTAATACATACCGCCCATTCCGCCGCCAGGCATTGGAGGCATTGGTTTTTCAGGTTCAGGTATATCAGTAATAATAACTTCAGCAGTTAATACTTGAG
>CAKVCJ010000168.1 GCA_934725655.1 uncultured Brachyspira sp. | reverse complement strand
TGATAGGCCTGTATCGGGTGTTATGGTGTTTGCTAAAACTTCTAAGGCAGCTTCAAGATTAAGCGAGGCTATAAGAAATAGAAATTTTCAAAAGACTTATTACTGCGTAGTGAAAGGGATATTATTAGAAAAAGAAAATACTTTAGAAAATTATTTGATAAAAAAAACAAACAAACTTGGCAATATTGCAATGGTTGTTTTTGAAAATACTAAGAATGCTAAAAAAGCAGTTCTTCATTATAAAGTATTAAAAGAGGATAACATTAAAAATTTAAGTCTTTTAAAAATAGAACTTGAGACTGGAAGGTTTCATCAAATAAGAGTTCAGCTATCAAACCTTGGGCATGCCATATATGGGGACAGAAAATATGGTTCATACATAAAATATGACAGAGATGATGTACCTTTGGCTTTGTTTGCAAAAAGCATTAAATTCCCCCACCCTACAAAAAATGAAGAAATATTTATTGAAGCAGATTTGCCAGATTATAACCCTTGGAATATTTTTAATAATTAAGAAAAACAATATAGATAATTTTTATATTTTACGATAAAATATATATATTAAATATTATGGACTACAACAAATGGAAAGAAAAGATTATGATTTGCCTTTTTTGTTGAGATACGAGAATGTTGCTTGGTATGAAAACAAAAAAGTGAGAATATTAGACAGAAGAATATATCCTACAGAAATTAGTTTTGTGGAATGTTATAATTACAGAGAGGTTGCTGAAGCTATATACAATATGGTTACTCAGAGTGCTGGGCCTTATACGGCTTGTGCTATGGGCATGGCTTTGGCGGCAAGTGAAGTTGAAAACAAAACTGAAAAAGAACAAATTAAATTTTTAACTGAAGCTTCCAATGTATTAGCTAACTCCAGACCTACAACTGCAAACAGATATAAAATCATAACAGAATCGGCATTAGAGGCAGCTAAAAAAGCATTAAAAGAAGGCAAAAGCCCTGTAGAAGCTATTTTTAATAATGCCATAGAATCTCTAAACAGAAGATATTCAATTATGGAAGAGGTTGGAACATATTTAATAAAACTTGTAGAAAACAATTCTTCTATATTAACTCAATGCTTTGGAGAGACTATAGTGGGAATGATGTGCAGGGCAGCTAAAAAGGAAAACAAAACTTTTAAAGCATATTGTTTAGAGACTCGTCCATACTTTCAAGGTGCAAGACTTACTTCTTCTTGTTTTTATGAAAGCGGTATAGATGTAACGGTTATTACAGACAATATGGCAGCTTATGTTATGCAAAAAGGTGCTATAAATATATTTACTTCGGCAGCAGACACTATCACAAGAGACGGATATATTGCAAACAAAATAGGAACTCTTCAAGCTGCAATATTGGCAGACAAATTTGAAATTCCATATTATGTTACAGGCATACCAGATAAAGATAAAAACAAAGGCTCTGATATAGTGATAGAAGAGAGAGACCCCGAACTTGTTTTATCATATAGAGGAATACCTAATACATTAAAAGGCGTAAAAGGAATATACCCTTCTTTTGATGTTACTCCTCCAAAACTAATAAGTGCCGTTGTTACAGATAAGGGAATATATTCTCCATACAACTTAGAAGAATATTTTGAAACAGAGACCAGAGATTTTTATTGATGTAATTTAAAAATTTATTAAATTTTTTTAGTTTTTATTTAGTGTGTATTTGCTTTTATATAAAATAAAAATATATTTGTATAAATGTATATCAACTTTTTCCCGCCGCAAAAAGTTTTCGCCCTTCGGGCACGCTTCGCGAAAGTGCAAATATTAAGTTATTATGTTTTTAACATAATACAAACTGTATATTCAATCTAAAAATGTAGTTACTCTCGAAACGTAGCCGAAGGGTAAAAACTTTTACGAAGTCCGCACCGCGAGAGCGACAAAAAAGTTGATAATATATCTATAAAAATATATACATTGACAAAATATATTTATTTCAGTATATTTATTAAACATTTGAATTTTTTGTGTAACTATATTATAATAAAGCAATTAAAATAAAATGGATTTCTAAATGAAAAAAATAATTTTTTGTATAATAACTTTAATATCAATATTCGCTATCTCTTGTAAAAATGAGGGCGGTTCTATATATGCTATGGAGCAAAGATATAAAAACTTTTTAAATATATTGCCTAAAGAAGTAAGAGATGATTATCTAATAACTTCATCAAAATATTCTAATGAATACAAAATCTGGATTTATGAATTTGATACTTGGGCTAGCAATACTATAAATAAAGAAAATGAAGATGAAAAAGAAATAGCTTCAAGATTAACTCCAGACAGAATTGAATATGCATTAGAAACTTTAACAAGCAGAAACTATGAGAGGGCATTGCCTTTGGAATTAATGTCAAAAGTAAAAACACATACAGATAATTTATCATTAAAAATAAAAGAGCTTGAACAAGATGAAGCATTTTCAAACTCTATGTACAAATTAAAACAAGATGAAGCAGCAACTCATTTCAATACAGAAGATACTATTTTTTATTATGTTTGGAATTATCTAATCACAATAAATAGAGACAGAAGATTCCAATAAAATTAAGAATATCCAAGGAAACCGCTTCCTATCCTAATCATATTAGCACCATGCTTTATAGCCAAATGATAATCGTTAGTCATGCCCATTGAAAGTATTGAAATATTTTTATCTTTCAACTTTATAAAAACTTCATTTAGAGATTCAAACTCTTTTTCTATCTCAAAATCATTATCAACTTTTAATGATATTCCCATAACGCCTTTTATATTTACATTCGATAAGTTTTTTATTTTATCATACACCATATTATAATCAGCTAAATCAAATCCGCCTTTTTGCTCTTCATTGCTTATATTAAATTGCAGCAATATGTCTTGAATTTTGTTGTTTTTTATAGCTTCTTTGTTTATATATTCAGCAATTTCAATGCTGTCTACGCTTTGTATTAAATCAGCATATCTCACTATATATTTTACTTTGTTTGATTGTATTCTTCCTATGAAGTGCCAGATTATATTATCATAATTTTTGTTAAGTTCCTCTGCCCTATCTCTTAAACTCTGTGCCTTAGATTCCCCTAACGGCAAATTAATATTAAGAGACAAAAACTCTTTTATGGTTTCCATTGAAGAATATTTACTGACAGCTACAATATCTATATTATAATTTATATTATATTTATCTTTCAGTGAATTTATATTTTCTATAATAAAATCATATTTATTTTTAATACTATCTCTATCCATCAATATACCTCTCGTACAAATATTATAAAATCAATAAAAAATCTTTCAACTAAAAAATAATATTTACATAATAATCAATTAATTTATATTTGACAAATAACAATCTATAATATATATTTTTTTAAAAATAAAAATGCATAAAAAACTATGAAAGAAATATTAAAAGAATATAATAATATTACTATAGACAATATAGAAGAAGTAGCTCAATTCATATACAAATTACTAAAAGACGGTGATTTAATTATAATGAATGGGGATTTAGGCTTTGGCAAAACAACTTTTGTAAGACTTCTTTCAAGACAGCTTCAAAGCGATGATATAGTAAGCAGCCCATCTTTTACTCTAATTAATGAGTATGATATTATATTAAACAACAAAGAAAGTATACTTCGCCATGTTGATCTTTACAGGCTCTCTTCTATTGCGGAACTTGATGATATTGGATTTAAAGACAAAATAAAAGAAGACGGCATTACTATGATAGAATGGGGAGAGAAGTTTATAGAGTATTTTGACAAGCCGTATTATTTATTTGAAATAGAAATGGTTAATAATGATAGCAGATTATATAGGATTAGTTTAATTAAATGAAAAAAATATTGTTATTGCTTATATCAACATTAATCTTCTCATGTTCAAAAACAGTAGACAATGATACTATTGTTTATACAAAAACTAGTGTATCATCTGTAAATATATTTATAGGCGATAGTATTACTTATGAGGTGCATATAATTTCAAAAAAAAATACGGATTATAATTATCAGGATATTTCTTTTGATGATAGAATTTCACAATCAAGAATAATAAACGTAGAGAATATAAATAAAAACAAAGGCAATTTTAAAGAGAGAATAATTAAATACAATATAGGTTTTTATGATGTTGGGCAATTTGTAATATCTCCTTTTAAAATATCATATAATTACAATAATGAATATAGAGAGCTTTACGGTGAGGACATTAATGTATTAGTTAATCCATTTTCTGACGGAGACATTCTTCCCCCAATGAAAAAAGCTATTAGTATACCTATGCCTTTATATGTATGGATTATAATAATAGCACTTTTAATAATAATAGTTTTTATAATATTCTCTGTATTATTTTTGGCAAAATATATTGAGAAGAAATTTAATGAAAGACTAACTATAAAAGAAGACACTGAAGCTTTAAATGCTTTAAAAAATATAGACTACAACATTTACTATAACGAAAATAAATTTGCTGAATATTATTTTGAATTAACATTTATATTTAAAAGATATTTGACCAAAAGATTTAGATTTAATATTGAAGACATGACAACCAGTGAAATATCAAAGTTATTTGAAGAAAATAAGTTTACAG
>CAKVCJ010000167.1 GCA_934725655.1 uncultured Brachyspira sp. | reverse complement strand
GCGTATATATCTGCTAAACTTTATGATGAGCCTACCAAAAAAATGCATTCTATAGCAATAACAGGCACTAATGGGAAAACCACTACAAGCTATTTATTAAAAGCTGCATTAGAGAGTAATAAAAATAAAACTGCTCTAATAGGCACTATAAAAAATATGATAGGCAAATCAGAAATAAAAACTAATCTTACAACTCCAGAATCTATAGATTTAGAAAGTATTTTTGATAAAGCATATAAAAAAAATGTTTCTCATATTGTAATGGAAGCTTCTTCTCAGGCTCTTGCTATGGACAGATGCGGCTATATAAATTATGATGCAGCAATATTTACAAACCTCACAGAAGACCATTTAGATTATCATATTGATATGAAAAATTATTTGAAGGCTAAATTAAAATTATTTTCTCTGCTTAAACAAAGCTCCAAAAAGAAGAAATTAGCTATTATAAACATTAACACAGATTATTTTAAAGAGATTAAAAACTATATAAAAAAATTAGATTTAAAAATGGTTACTTATGGCTTAAATGAAAAAGCAGACTATTATGCCAAGATTATAACCCTAAACTCAAAATATAGTGAATATGAGTTTTATGCTAAAGGAAAGTTTATATCAAAAGTAAAATTATCTCTTTTGGGAGAGTTTAATGTTGTTAATTCTTTATCTGTGTTAGCTTATGCATATGAATATAAATTAGATATAGAAAAAGTAATAAAAGCTATTAAAAAGGTTCAGGTTTCTGGAAGGTTTGAAATAGTGAGCGGTGAAAAATGCCCTTTTATTGTGGCTGTTGATTATTCTCATACTCCAGACAGTTTAGAAAATATATTAGTAGAATCTAAAAAATTAAAGCCTAATAGGGTGATAGTGGTATTTGGATGCGGAGGCGACAGAGACAGAAAAAAACGTCCTATAATGGCTGCTATTGCAGAAAAATATGCTGATATATCTATACTAACAACAGACAATCAAAGAACTGAAAGCATAGAGCAAATAATGTCTGATATAGAAAAAGGTTTTACTAATTCTAATTATAAAAAGATAATAGACAGAAAAGAAGCTATATTTGAGGCAATTAGAGAAGCAAAAGAAAATGATATAGTAATAATAGCAGGGAAAGGGCATGAAACTTATCAAATATTCCCAGATAAAACTATTCATTTTGATGACAGAGAAGTTGCTAAAGAAGCATTATTAGAAGTTAAAAAATGTTAGATTGTTCTAAAAAATAACTCAAAATCTATTGACTTTATTTATTTAAAGATATATAGTGCTTTTAATAATATTTATATTAAATTATATTTTTTTGATTTTAATTTTTTAATTTTAAGGAGATGAATATTATGAAGATAACATTTCAAGGCGGAGAAGTACATTTAGAAGGTGTTGCATTAGTAGAAGGTGCTAAAGCTCCTGATTTTACAGGTGTTAAAACAGATTTAAGTCCATGGTCTTTAAAAGATGCTGGCGATACAGTAAAAATTATTTCTTCTGTACCATCTTTAGATACTCCTGTATGCGACATACAAACTAAAAGATTTAATAAAGAAGCTTCTTCGTTAAAAGGTGTAACAGTTGTAACTGTTTCTTTAGATTTACCTTTTGCGCAGGCAAGATGGTGTGCTGCTGCTAATGCTAATTCACATATAGTATTATCAGATTATGCTGAAAGAGATTTCGGTAAGAAATTTGGTACTTTAATAAAAGAATTAAAACTTCTTACTCGTGCTGTATTTGTACTTGATAAAAATAATGTTGTAAAATATGTACAGTATGTTCCAGAAATTACCAATGAACCTGATTATGAGTCAGCAATAAAAGCAGCTAAAGAGCTTTTATAATTAAAAAAAAATTAGAAATTAAGCATATCTTTATTTTTAAAGGTATGCTTTTTTAATAATGAGGAGTTTAAAAAATGAGTATATATGACTATACAGTAAAAGATGCTGAAGGCAAAGATGTAAAATTAAAAAAGTATGAAGGGAAAGTTTTGCTTATAATTAATAGTGCTACTAAATGAGGTTTCACTAAACAATATTCTGCGTTGCAGGATTTATACAAAAAATATAAAAAGGATGGTTTTGAAATATTAGACTTCCCTTGTAATCAATTCGGAGGGCAGGCAAAAGAGCCTATTGAAGAGATTGCTGAGTTTAGAAAAGAGAAATATGGCATTACTTTCAAGCTATTTGACAAAGTTAAAGTTAATAGTAAAAATGCAGATCCTTTATTTACTTATTTGAGAACAGAAAAACCAACCGAAGAGGGAGTTGATAAAATAAGATGGAATTTCGGTAAGTTTTTAATAGACAGAGAGGGTAATATAGTTGGGCGTTATGACCCTAGGGTAAAGCCTGAGGAACTTGATGAGATAGTAGCTGAGTTGTTAAAAAAATAATAAAAAATTAAGAGCTTTTATATATCATTATATATAGAAGCTCTTTTTTATATATTTGTTACTATAATTAATAAAATAATTGATAAATATTGTGAAAATAGTTTTTAATTTTTTCAAGGTTATAGCATATCTTTTTATAATTGACAATTTTTAGTATAATTTATATATTTTAATTAAAGTTATAAATTTTAGAGGCATTATTTATGAATACAAAAATAGAAATATGCGTAGATAGTGTAGAGTCTTGCATCAATGCTGAAAAAGGCGGAGCTGACAGACTTGAACTTTGCGGCAATATGTTTGAAGGGGGTACTACTCAGAGCTTTGGTGTTTTGGAATTAGCAAGAGAAAAAATAAATAATATACCAATATATGCAATGGTGCGTCCAAGAGGGGGAGATTTCTGCTATAATGATGTTGAGTTTGAAATAATGAAAAGAGAAATAAAGCTCATGAAAGAATTAAAGATTGACGGCATAGTATTCGGCATACTCACAAAAGAGGGAAAGGTTGATAAAAAAAGATGCGGTGAGTTATTAGACTTATGGGGAACTAATAAAGCTACTTTTCATAGGGCAATAGATGTAAGCTCTAATTTAAACGAAGCTTGCGAAGATATTATATCGCTTGGTTTTGAGAGAATACTTACTTCGGGAGGGGAGGCTAATGTTATGAGCGGTATAATTAAGTTAAAAGAATTGGTTGAAAAATATAATAAGAAAATAATAATAATGCCTGGAAGCGGAATAAATGAAAGAAATATTGAATATATAAAATATACTGTTAAGGCCAATGAATATCATATGACAGCAAATAAAACAGTTGAAAGTGTGATGCAATATAGAAATGAAAACGTGTTTATGGGGGCTGCTTTAAGACCTCCTGAGTTTAGTATGAAATATGCTGATGAAAAAAAGATAAAAAATATAAAATCTAAAGTAAACAATATTTTGATATAAATTTTATATTTTTTTATTTGTAATAATAAAATGAGTTTATATTGTTTTTAGTTTGCTTTGATTTTTATTGAATTATGAAACTAAAAAAATATTTTTTGCAGTATTGACTATATTATGTTTTTGTTATATACTAACTGCAAAATTATTGTTAACTTTTTTGGAGGAAATAATGGCAAGAGTATGTGAAATATGCGGTAAAGGCAAACAGAATGGACATAGCGTTAGCCACTCAAATATTAAAACTAAACGTTCATTCAATGCTAACTTGCAAAATATAAAAATAGAACTAAATGGTTCTACTAAAAAAGCTTTGGTTTGTACTAAATGCATTAAAGGAAACAAAGTAGTAAAAGCTAAATAATGAAAGTAGAAATAGGAAAATTCGCAGGTTTTTGTGACGGTGTTAAATATGCCGTTGAAAAAACTTTTTCGCAAGCCTCTAAAAGCAGTGAAGATATCTATGTAGATGGGCATCTTATACATAATCCTCAAACTTTAGATATGCTTGAAAAAACAGGCGTTAAAACCTACGAAGATACTGAAGATGATATGTCTGTGCTTGATAATAAAACTGTAATTATAAGAGCACATGGCATATCTCCAGAAAGAAGAGAAGCTTTATCTAATCATGCCAAAAAAATAGTTAATCTTACTTGTAAATATGTCGCAAAAATACAGGCTTTAGTAAAAAAACATAGTTCTTTAGGTTATAGAGTTATAGTTATAGGTAATCCTACTCACCCAGAGATTATTGGAGTATGCGGTTTTGCTAATGATGTGTATATTGTCTATAAAGATGAGGATATAGATAAGCTTCCAGAAGATGATAAAAAAACTCTAATAGTAGCTCAAACAACTTTGCAAAAAGAAACATTTAATAAATTCGTCTCTCAAATACAAAATAAATACAAAAACTCTGAATTAATAATAAAAAATACAATCTGTGAGGCAACAGAACAAAGACAAAATGAAATATTAGAGATAGCTAAAAGAAATGATGTCGTTCTTGTTATAGGAGGAAGCGAGAGCAGTAATACTAAAAACTTATACAAAATAGCTTCCAATATAAAGCCTTCATTTTATGTAGAGTTTAAAGAGGATTTAGAAAAAATAGACCTTACTCCGTATAAAAATGTAGGCATAATGGCTGGAGCTTCCACTCCCGATTGGCTAATAGAAGATATCGCTCAAACTATAAAAGATAATTATTCAAGCAGTTTTTATAGAGGCATTAATAAAGTATTTGATTTTCTTAATTATGGTT
>CAKVCJ010000166.1 GCA_934725655.1 uncultured Brachyspira sp. | reverse complement strand
TTATGCTTAACTTTTCTATAAAAAATAAAAAGAAAGTTTTGATTTCTTCTTTAAGCGTGATACTTGCTGTAATAGTATTAGGCTTAACATTTATTGGAAAGGAAGGTTTTCCAACTTCAGATGAAGGACAATTTAAGATAGATGTAAAAATGCCAGTAGGTACAAAGTCAGCACAAACTCAGTCTTTTGTAAATAGAATGGAAGCAGATATACAAGAAGTAATAGGTAAAGATTTTGACAGAATGCAGTCGAGAGTAAAATCTGGTTCAGAAGAAAATTCAGCTGAAATAAGAGTACAGTTAAGAGATAAAAGCGAAGGCAGAGAAAAGTCAGTTGATGAATATATAGAGCTTACAAGAAATGTATTAGCATCTTATCCTGCTCAAATAAATATAGCATCAATAAATACTTCAGGTATAGGCAGCGGAGGCAGAAATGGCGGCACAGGCGGACAAGAAATAGAAATAGAGCTTGTAGGCGATGATTTAGATAAAGCTGCAGAAATAGCAAATAATATAATAAATGCAATATCTGATATAGAAGGAATAAGAGAGCCAAGACTTACAAGAGATGATTCAAACCCAGAATTGAAAGTATATGTTAATAGAGAGATAGCGGCAAAAATGGGTGTCAATGTGAACACCATAGCAAATATTATTAAAACAAGTTTCGCAGGTACAGCAGCAACAACTATGACACCAGACAATTCTGATGTTACAGATATAGATGTTAATGTTCAGCTTGGAGAACCTGACAGACTTAATATAGATGATATATCAAGACTTATGATACCAACAACAGCAGGAATAGTGCCTATATCATCAATAGCAACAGTAGAAAAAAGCTACGGCCCTACAGAGATAGAAAGAAAAGACAGCACAAGAATAACAAGCATAAAAGCTTCAGCTTATAACAGAGCTTTAAGCGATGTAATGCTTGATGTTCAAGAGAAGATAAACAATGAAGTATTTATACCTTCAGGATTTAGTATTAATTATGCTGGAGATTTTGAGGATATGAATGAAGCATTTTTACAGTTGCTTCAGGCTTTGATATTAGCTTTAGTTTTAGTTTATGCCATAATGGCAAGTCAGTTTGAATCGCTTATTGCACCTTTTGTTATAGCATTAGCAATTCCATTTGGTTTTGCTGGTTCTTTGATAGCTTTGTTTATAAGCGGACAAACATTAAGTGTGTATAGCGGTATTGGTTTTATAGTGCTTATTGGTATTGTAGTCAATAATGGCATTGTACTTATAGACTATATGAATCAGCTTATGCATGAAAAACATATTAATGGCGATGAGGCTGCTTTAGAATCTGGGCCTAGGCGTTTAAGACCAGTACTTATGACAACACTTACAACAATATTAGGTCTTTTACCTATGGCATTATCTGGAGGAAGCGGAAATGAAATGTATCAGCCTTTATCTATTGCTGTGTTAGGAGGGCTTTTGCTTTCAACTGCTTTTACTTTGATAATAGTTCCTACTGTTTATGCTGCTATAAGAAATAAAATACCTTTAAAAGATTATGACAAAAAAGATTTAGAAAGCAGAAGCGACTTTTCTAATTATGATACTATAACTGTAACAGGTAAATAATAATTTTTTTACGAACTATAATTTTTTATAAATGCTTATTTTATTTTTTGAGGCTTTATTTATATTGCTTTATAAATAGAGCCCCATTATTATTTCTATTGTTTTTTTTAATAGCAAAATTATTACATCAGATTAGAAGATTATAGTATATCTTTTTTATATAATATTTTTTATTGTCTCATATTTATAATCTATTTTTTTAATTATAAGTCATAAATTATAATATAGGTTTAGCAATCTTTGAATGAACAATTATTATTAATCTTCCATCTTTTTTTAAAACTCTGTTTATTTCTTTTAATATTTCATTTGCATAACTTAAATGTTCTAATACAGCAAGCATTGTTACAACATCAAAACTTGAATCTTCAAATGGGAGTTTATTTTCTAAAGTTAGTTTTATAGTCTCTAATTTATCTGTTTTTAATTCTGGAGGTTTAAAATCTACTCCAACACCATAAGAAATATAATTTTCTATAGACTTTAAAAATCTTGCTTCCCAACCACATCCAATATCAAGTAATTTACAATCATTATATTTAGTTATTGTTGATTTTACCATATTAATTCTATATTGTCTTAAAAACACGTCTAAAATAGTTTCTTTCATAATTGTTTGTAATCCTTTATATGGTTTTCTTTAGAAAAGATGTGTTTAGATTAGCTTGAATCTATTTGATTAGGTTGGTATTTTATTTTATTAAAAATATATTTAGTATAAATTTCTAATATGATTAATATATAAAAAAATAACAATAATAAGGAAATTATTAGATTTAATTGATTATAGTTCTGAACTGAACTGAACTGAACTTTCTCATGTATTTATAATATTACATATACGTAATTAAGTCAAGTTTTTTATAATAATATGTAAATAATAATTTTTTTAAGTTTTTATTTTCGATGACATTATCATAAATATAGTAGACATTACTACCAATATTGAGCCGAATAATATATTTATGGTTAATGTTTCATCATAAATAAATATAGAAGCTATTACTGTGGTTGTAGGTTCAAACATATTTAGTATTGAGGCAAGTGAAGAGCCTAATTGTTTTACACCATAGAGCAAAAGACCTAAAGAAAATATTGTACAAAGCAGAGATGTGGCAAGGAAATTATTAAATACATTTATGCTGTCAATCATCTTTAAGCTATTAGTTGCTATACCAAATATAAAAAATACTATAGATACAAATAAAGACATATAAAAAAGCGAAACCATAGTATCAAGTTTGGCAAATGAAGCCTTTTTGTTTGATATAATATAAACTCCGTATGTTACTGTGGTTATTAAAGCATATATTACACCCTTAAAAGATTCCACTTCTACAACCTTAGTTAAAAGAACTATTCCAATAACCGCAGAAATTACAGAGATTATTTTTAATATATTAATTTTCTCTTTATAGACTATAGCCATTAATATAATTACTACAACAGGATATCCAAAGTGAATCATATTGGTAAGCCCTGCTGATATATATAATAGCGAAAGAGACAAAAAGAAAAATGTTAAGCCAAGCCCAATTATACTAAATATAATTAATTCTAAAAATTGTCTTTTATCTATTTTAAAACTTTTTTTTCTTATGAGTATTATAAAAAATAAAAAAACGGCTGTAAAAGCATATCTATAAAAAACTATAGCCACAGATGAATAATTTTCTCTTATAATATTTTTTGTAAATATTGGAAGAAAACCATAGGCAATAGAAGCTATGATTACTAATAATACATTAATCATTTTACTTAGCTCTTCTTATCTTAACATCAAAACGCTCTTCTACCAAACTAATTAATTCAGGAAGTTTTTGCTCTGCTATCATTTTTAATTTTTCTCTATCTATTCTCTGAGCAGGCGAACCAAGCATAACAGAGTTTGATTCTATTTTTACATTAGTCATAACCCCACTCTGTCCGCCCAATATAACCCTGTCGCCTAAAGTAACATGGTCAGCCAAACCAACCTGTCCGGCAAGCACACAATGATGACCCAATTTGCTGCTTCCTGCAATTCCAACTTGTGATACTATTATAGAATGCTCTCCTATATCGCAGTTATGAGCAATTTGCACTAAGTTATCTATTTTTACTCCTTCTCTAATTATTGTAGAGCCTAAAGTTGCCCTGTCTATACAAACATTAGCACCTATCTCAACATCATTTTCTATTACAACATTTCCCCTTTGAGGAATTTTCATCTGCTTGCCATTAACTTCAAAAAATCCAAAACCATCATTGCCAATAACAGTAGATGAACCTATTATAACATTGTTTTTTATTATGCATCTGTCATGTATAGAAACATTTGAATGTATAATGCAGTTCTCCCCTACTTCAACATCATCTCCCAAAAATACTCCGCTCTCTATTACACTTCCTTTAGCAATTTTTACATTCTTTCCAATATGGGCATTATCTCCTATATAGGTTTCTTTATCTATTTTTGCATTATCTTTTATAACGGCAGTACTTTCTACTGTACCTAATGGATATTTTTTATCTTCAAATAAAATATAGAGAAGTTTTATAAATGCTTCTTTTGGGTTGGCATGGATAATAGCAGTTTTCTTTTTAAAATCTTCTATAGTGTTTGCCAAATCTTCTCTTAAAATAATTGCACTCGTCTTACTATTTAAAGCTGTTTCTATATATTTATTATTATCAACACAAACTATAGAGCCTTCTGCTATATCATTAATAGGAGAGAGTGTTGTTATATTAATATTATCATCTCCTAATGTTTTTATGGCATTCAAAAATTTAGAAATATCTTTAATATTCATGTTAGCTCCATTTACAAATTTATTAAAAAATGTTATTTCATTTTATAAACAAATATGTTTTTTTGCAAATTTATATTTTTCTTATTATATTTTTTAAAAAATAAAAAACGCTATAGATAATAAAATCCATAGCGTTTAATATTGTATTATTTACTATTATTATTTTGAAGTTAATGAAGTTAATAAATTGTTCATATCAGTTATTTCTTTTTCTTGGTCAGCTATTATTCTATTAGCAATCTCTT
>CAKVCJ010000165.1 GCA_934725655.1 uncultured Brachyspira sp. | reverse complement strand
TATGATACGCCTATGATATACTTTAAGAAATTAAGGAATTCCTAACTGCAATATGTTTGGAACCTGTGCAATAATTTTTACTATACTTTAAAATGCAGTTAGTTGCATAACGGAGTGTTTTATGAAACCTATTATTGGTATAAGCGGCAGTATATTAGCCAATGAAAATGATGGAGTTTTTTCTGGTTATGAGAGGGCTTATGTAAATGATGATTATGTACTCTCGGTTACAAGGGCTGGAGGCATACCGTTTATTGTTCCAATGATAGATGATGAAGATGATATAAAAAGTCAAATTTCTAATGTAGATGGGGTTATCCTTTCAGGCGGATATGATGTTGATCCGATATATTGGGGAGAAGAGATTAGCTCTAAATTGGGAAGGATATTTCCAAGAAGAGATAATCATGAATTGAAAATAGTAAAATTTGCTTTAGAAATGAAAAAGCCTATACTTGGAATATGCCGAGGCTGTCAAATTATTAATGTTGCTTTCGGCGGAAGTTTGTATCAAGATTTGTCTTTTATAAAAGATTGCTATATAAAACATTCTCAATCTGCTAAACCTTATGAACCAACCCATAGTATAATAACTAAAGAAGGAAGTATTATTAGAGAAATAGCAGGTGATAGAGTAAGGGTTAATTCTTTTCATCATTTGGCTATTAAAGATTTGGGCAGGGATTTAATAGCTACAAGTTATTCATCTGACGGCATAGTAGAAAGTATAGAATATACTCAAAATGGAAATTTTGTATTTGGCGTACAATTTCACCCTGAAATGATGCATTCTCATTATGAATTCGCTTTAAATATTTTCAAGAAGCTGATATCTGTTTGTAAGAAATAAAAATTATTTCTTATTTTTCTAAAAAAAATCTTTTTTAAGGAGTTTTTTATGTCGGGTAATAAGTTAGGGCTCTTTAGTATAGTGTTGCTTGGCATTAATGCTATTGTTGGAACTGGTATTTTTTTGCTTCCAAATCAGGCTTATGCTGAGGTAGGTGTAATGAGTATAGGGGTAATTGTATTTGATGCTTTTTTGGTTATCACTATAGCATTATGTTTTGCTGAGATGGGGGGAATGTATAAGAGCAATGGGGGGCCTTATGTTTATGCTAAGGAGGCTTTTGGTGATTTTGTAGGATTTGAAGTTGGTATAATGAAGTGGGCTATAATGATTATTGCTTGGGCTGCTATGGCTATGGGTTTTCCTACGGCATTGGGAGCGGTTTGGACGCCTGCACAAAATCCTGTTGTTCAGAAGATTATTGCTATAACGATATTAGTTTTACTTGGAATAATGAATATTATGGGAGTAAGAATTTCTAAGATTATGAATAATATTATTACTACAGGTAAATTGATTCCTTTAATATTATTTGTTGCGGTTGGTATATTTTTTATAAAGGGTGAAAATTTTGTTAATCCTGTGGCGGAGAATGGAGAGGTTGTTTTAAAGGGTACATTTGGAAGTGCGGCTTTGCTTATATTTTATGCTTTTACTGGGTTTGAGTCTATTGGCGTTGCTGCAGGAGACATGGATAATGCTAAAAAGAATGTTCCTTTAGCTATATGTATAGTTTTGATTTTGGTAGCTATAGTTTACATATTGATTCAGGTGAATAGTATAGGTATATTAGGCAGTTCTTTGGCTGCCACAAGTACTCCTGTAGCGAGTGCGGCTGAGAAATTTATGGGCAAATGGGCTGGTGCTATGGTTACTGCGGGCACTTTGATTTCTATAGGCGGTATAAATGTAGCTTCTTCTTTTTTAACTCCTCGTGCGGGCGTTGCTATGTCTGATGAGCATCAGCTTCCGAGTTTTATTTCAAAAAGGAATTCTAAAGATGTTCCTTATGTAGCTGTGATAATATCAGTTATATTAACTGCTTTAGTAACATTGACAGGAAGTTTTACTACATTGGCTGCTATTAGTGTTGTATCTCGTTTTGCTCAATACATACCTACTTGTTTAGCTGTGCCTGTAATGAGAAAGAAAGCTCCTGATATGGAGAGAGGATTTGTTATTCCTTTTGGGCCTGTTATACCTATAATAGCTATAGTTGTTAGTTTATGGTTATTAGCTCAATCAGATTTGAAAAAAATTATATTTGGTTTGGGCGGATTAGTTGTAGGTGCTGTAGTTTATTTTATAATGAGAATATCTAGTAAAAAATAACTTTTTTATATGTAAAATACAGTTTATTATAAAATAATGAGCTGTATTTTATAATATTTTATAGTTATTTATTTTCACAATATTTAAAAAATATTGAGAAAATAATATTAATGAGTAATATTATAAATAGTAATTATATTCCTAAATTTTGTTTTTATTTAAAAAAATGATATATTGCTGTAATAATAACTTGACAAATATAAAAAATATTATAATATATATGCAGTATGAATAATGTGCTGATAACTAATAACCCTAAGATATTTGAAGAGTTTAATAGCAGTAATGTAAAAGTTGAATATTTTCCAGATTTGGACTTTATGGGTATTCTTTATAAGGTTAGAGATTATATACATTTGGGTTATAAGTTGTTGACTCATCCTATAGTGAGTAGTATAAAGCCTTATGAAACACCTTATAAGAGTGTTGTTTTGTCAAAAGATGATAATGTAGATTTGTATTCGTTAGAGGTGATAGAAAATGCTATTGAGCTGACAAAGAATTTTCTAGATAAGCCTAAAAGAAAATTAACAAAAGAGATAGATTTAGATTTTAGGCTGATAGATTACAAATTAGTTGTTGGTGCGATAGAAAGTATTTTATAGTAATTTTAATGGAGATTTATATGAGTAATAATTTGTATGATTGCATTATAATAGGCGGCGGTCCATCTGGTTTGGCTGCTGGAGTTTATTCTGCGAGAGCTAGATTAAAAACAATTCTTTTTGAAAAAGCTAGTTTCGGAGGCCAGATTAGTATTACTGATGAAATAGCAAATTATCCTGGTTTTTATGAGCCGAATGAAGAGGCAAGACATCCTAAAAATCTTATTAATAAAATGATAGAGCAAGCTAAGTCTTTTGGTGCTGAAATAGAACATAAAGAGATAGTTGATGTTAAGTTGGACGGCAAAATAAAAGAAGTTACAACTGCTGACGGAGAAGTTTACACATCAAAGACAGTGATAATAGCTACAGGTGCTCAGCCTAGGAAATTAGGTTGTAAGGGTGAGTTAGAGTACACTGGTAAGGGAGTTTCTTATTGTGCTACTTGCGATGCTAACTTCTTTGAGGGTATGGAAGTATTCTGCGTAGGCGGAGGCGATACTGCTGTAGAAGAGGCTATGTATTTATCTAAGTTTGCAAGAAAAGTAACACTTATTGTAAGAAAAGATTATGTTCGCTGTGCTAACTCTATAGAAGAAAAAGCAAAAGCTAATCCTAAAATTGAGATAAAGTTTAGAACAGAGCTTTTAGAGCTTAAAGGTGATGGAATAGTTGAGTCTGCAGTATTCTTAAATAATGAAACAGGCGAGACTTATGAGTATAAGGCAGATGAAGAAGATGGAACATTTGGTGTGTTTATCTTTGTTGGTTATGTTCCTTTGACTAAATTGTTTGAAGGTAAAGTTGCTATGAAAGATGGTTTTATAGTTACAGATGAAGAGATGAAAACAAATGTTGAGGGCGTATTTGCTTGCGGAGATTTAAGACCTAAGATGTTGAAACAGGTTGTTACAGCTACTGCTGATGGTGCTATAGCTGGCATTTCTGCTAACAAATATATAGAAGAGCATTATTCTTAATTATTATATATTTAGGAAGTGTTTTAGAATGATAAAATTTAAAGGCTGAATAAAAAATATCTCTTGCGTTGCAATGAATAAATATTCTATTGATAGTAGTATTATTGCATTGTTTATTTTGTCAGGGATAAATTTATCAGGGATTAAATTATTTAGTTAAATTTTTAAAGAGTAGGAATATATATATTATATGCTTCTGCTCTTTTTTATTGCTTATAAGTTATAATTTATAATAAAAATAAAAATATAAAAAGGAGACTATATGAAGTTAGAGTTAGGCGAGATTTATATTAAAGATATAAAACTTGACAAGATTTCAAAAGTCGAGAATGGGGTACTATATGTAAATGTTGATGAAGTTACGAAGATGGTACTTGAAGACGATAAGTTGAAAAGTGTAAAAATTGATGTAGCCCGTCCTGGAGAATCTGTTCGTATAACACCTGTAAAAGATGTTATAGAGCCTAGAGTAAAAGTTGAAGGTAAAGGCGGAATATTCCCAGGTATGATATCAAAAGTAGATACAGTAGGAGAAGGAAAGACTAATATATTAAAAGGTGCTGCTGTTATTACTTGCGGCAAGATAGTAGGATTCCAAGAAGGTATAATTGATATGACAGGGCCTGGTGCAGATTATACACCATTCTCTAAACTTAATAATTTATGTTTAGTTATAGAGCCAGTAGAGCCTATAGAGAAACATGATTATGAGGCAGCAGTAAGAGGAGCAGGCTTAAAAGTTGCTTCTTATTTAGGTAAGTTAGCTAAAGATTTGAAAGCAGACAAGACTTTCACTTATGAAACTAAACCTATATTTGAACAAGCTGCAATGTATCCTAATTTGCCTAAAGTGGGTTATGTATACATGCTTCAAACACAAGGCTTATTACATGATACTTATGTTTATGGTGTTGATGCTAAGAAAATAG
>CAKVCJ010000164.1 GCA_934725655.1 uncultured Brachyspira sp. | reverse complement strand
TTTAAATTATGATACGCCTATGATATACTTTAAGAAATTAAGGAATTCCTAACTGCAATATGTTTGGCTCCCGTGCAGTATTTATTAAAAAAATAGATTAATGGGTAAATATTAGACTTGTTTCAAAACTAAATTAATAAATACTTACTCTGTTAAAATTTTTAGTGTTTTAAATTCATAATTGGGGCTTTGCCCCAACCCCCAGTTCTTTTATTGGTATAAAAGAACCAAAAGAACTGCATTTTTATATACTAAAATAATTAATTATACAACAGATAAAACATTACTTTATACCTCAAATTATGTTGAAAATTACATAACTAATTCCGTCAAGTACTTTTGAAACAAGTATATTATCTATAAAGTATAAAATAATAGATATATCTTTGTCTAAAAATGCCGTCTTTCGCAAAGCGTATCCATAGGGTAAAAACTTTGATGAAGTCCTCAAAGCAAAGTTGGAAAAAATTGATAATTTCTATATAATCTACAAAGTATGAGAACTATATTTGTTTAGGTATATACTAGTAATTACAAATTCAAATAAATTAATTTAGCCCCAGAGCCCCCCAATTCCCTCGGAGCATCATCAGCATATTTTATATACGGCTTACCCTCTGTGGCAATATAATATTCAACTATGTTTTTTAATACAGGTATTTTATTTTCGCTTCCAAAGCCTTTGCCATGTATTATAAGTATTGGGCTTAACTTATTTTTTTTGCACTCGCCAATGAAATGTTTTACCTCTATTAAAGCCCTTTCGCTTGTAAGACCATGTAAATCTAATCTTTCCTTTGGAATAACGTTTTTTAATCTTGGCTTAAATTTGATGTTATTTTTCGGAGGCTCTTTCTTTGAATGATTTGTGCAGTCAAGATTTTTAATTGCATTTATAAATAATAGCCTTTCCTCTTTGCTTATAACATACTCTTTATTATTATCGTTTATGATGTTTTCTTTTGGATATTTTTTATTATTTGCTTTATCTGAATGATTATGAGTATTTTTATTTGCAGTTTCAGTTTCTTTATTTAGTGATTTAGTTTCTTCATAATCTGGAGGAAAATATCCATGCTCTATAACAAATCTAAATAGCGTCTCATCATCATATTTTTCAGACATTGATACTAAAACCTCATGAGTTTAATAATTTTAAAAACTCAGAATTATCTTTAGTATTTTTCATCTTGGCTATCATCTTCTCAATAAAGTCGTATTCATCAATATTGATACCCTGACCCTGAACGCTTCTAACAAGATTCATCTTAGCAAGCTCTTCCTCATTAAGAAGTAAATCATCTCTCCTTGTAGAAGAAGAATCAATATCAATAGCAGGGAATATTCTTCTGTTAGCAAACTTCCTCTCTAAATGAAGCTCCATATTACCAGTACCTTTAAACTCTTCATAAATGTAATCGTCCATCTTACTTCCAGTGTCAACCAAAGCAGAAGCGATTATTGTTAGAGAGCCGCCCTCTTCTATATTACGTGCAGCACCGAAGAATTTTTTAGGTTTATGAAGTGCATTAGAATCAACTCCTCCTGTTAATACCTTACCGCTTGCAGGTACAACCAAGTTATAAGCTCTTGAAAGCCTTGTTATAGAATCTAATATAATAACAACATCATGCTTATTTTCAACTAATCTCTTAGCCTTCTCTAATACCATCTCTGAAACTTGACAGTGCTTCTCTGGAAGTTCATCAAAAGTAGAAGCTATAACTTCAGCCTCTGGAACTTGCCTTTTCATGTCGGTAACCTCTTCAGGACGCTCATCTATAAGAAGAATGAAAAGTTTAATATCTGGATAATTTCTGCATATAGCATTAGCAATCTCTTGAAGCATCATAGTTTTACCAGCTTTAGGAGGAGCTACTATTAACCCCCTCTGCCCTTTACCTATAGGAGATACTAAATTTATAATACGGGTAGAAATTTTATTTGGAGCAAACTCTAAATTAATTCTTTCATTAGGAAATATTGGAGTAAGCTTGTCAAATAAAGGCCTTCTATGCAAATTATCAGGTTTTTCGCCATTAACAGATTCTATTCTAAGCAAAGCAAAAAACTTCTCGCCTGCATTGTCCTTAGGAGGCCTCACCTCTCCGCTAATAACGTCCCCTGTTCTAAGTCCAAAAAGCCTAATTTGTGCAGGAGAAATATATATGTCGTCAGAACCTACTAAATAATTTGTGTTTTTAGAACGTAAGAATCCAAATCCATCTTGCAAAGTCTCTAATGTACCCTCTGCAACTACTTTACCCTCTAAATTAATATGAGATTTTACTATTAAATGCATTAATTCCTGTCTTCTTAAATTAGAATTAGTGTCTTTTTTAATGCCATAGTTCTCAGCAAAATCTATTAACTCATCGAAAGTTAAAACACTTAATTGACTAATGTAAAGTACATCGAAAGGTCTTTGAATTTTACTCTGCTCTTCATTATTTTCTTCTTCAATATTTTCAGCAATACTATCTTCTTTTTCTTCTTCTTGAGCTTTAGCAACAACTTTTCTAACAACTTTTCTAACTTTTCTCACCTTTTTCAAAGGCACAACATTTTCATCAGCAGAAAACTCTAAATTATTATCTTCAGACATAAATACCCCCATAAACTTCACATGTTAGCTACAGTATAACAACTATAACTAACATATAAAATTTACTTTTGTTTGTATATAATTAGATTAATAACCGATTAATTATTATATTATTATATTTATTAAAAAACTTATTGTATTATTTATTTTGCTTCAGTTTTATTAGCAGATGAGCCGTCAGAATCGCATAACATCACAATACACATATCAGCTCCATCACCAAATCTTTTATATGATAAGATTTTTCTTACAAATCCTCCATTTTTATTAGCATATTTAGGAGCAATATCTTTAAAAAGCTTAGCAAGTATAGCTTTATCTTTAATATATTTAGAAACTACTCTTCTATTATGAACATTATCAACTTTCGCTCTATAAATTAACTTATCAGCTAATTGTTTTAAAGCTCTGCCTTTTTCTTTAGTAGTTTCAATTTTCTCATATTTTAAAAGAGAAGTTATCATATTATTAAACATAGCCTTTTTATGGGCAGAAGTTTTATTAAATTTTTTAACAGTAACTCTATGTCTCATACATCATCCTTAATTTTATTAGCCTCTCATACCAAGATGAGCATTATATTCTGCAAGCTTTTCTTTAATTTCTTCTATAATCATAGTATTAGCACCAGGAAGCCTAGATAAATCTGCATCAGTTTTAAATGCAACCTTGTCTAAAGTTTTAAGATCAGAAGATATCAAGAAATTAGCAGTTCTAACAGAGAATTCAACCTCTTCAACATGTTTATCTTTTAAAGAATCAAGCACAGAATCTTTAGGAGTTTCTTCTATTTTTTCATCATCTCCATTAGCCTCTTCAGGAAGCATAAAAGGAGTAAGATTATCTCTAAGCAATTTAGCTGCCCAAGATAGAGCTTTTTCAGGGGCGATATTACCTTTAGTTTCAATTTCTAAGGTAAGCTTACCATAATAATTTATACGCTGACCCACTCTAACATCATCAACAGCAAATTTCACACTTACTATAGGAGAATATATAGCATCTATAGCTATAGCATTCACATCTTCAAGCAACTCCATATTCACTTCAGCAGGCACATAATTATAACCTGATTCTATCTGAACATCCATTTCAAAAGTATAACCCTCAGCTATAGTAGCAATATGATGCTCTGGATTAAACACAGAAACATCAGCATCAGCAGAAGCGAAATCAGCAGCAGTAACTGTACAAGGGCCTTCTTTTTTGATATGTATAGTTTTTGTATCAATATTCTCAGGAAGAGCAACCACAACATTTTTAAGATGCATAATCATTACTATTGTATCTTCTTTCATACCTGGGACATTTTCAAATTCATTAGTAACACCATCTATTTTAATAGCAGTAATAGCATATCCAGGTATAGATGATAACAATACTCTTCTTAAAGCATTTCCAATAGTAGTGGCATATCCTCTCTCAAAAGGCTGTGCTACAAATTTACCATAATTAGGAGTTAAATCTCTAGCTTCAAATGTAACTCTATGCGGATGTTTAATAGATTCTAATATTTCTTTTAATGCCATTCTTTCAATACCCCTTATCAAAGAGTTCCATTACTTAGAATAATACTCAATAATGAGCTGTTCATTAATAGGATACTCTATATGCTCTCTTATTGGTAATGTAACAATTTCACCATGTTTAGAAGACAAATCTAAACTTAACCAAGCGGGAACATATTCACTTTTTAAACCATCAAGTAATTCTCTTACTTGAGCAATAGAATTTCCTCTCTGAGAGAAAGAAACTTTATCTCCAACTTTCATACTATAAGAAGGTACAGACATAGTTTTTCCATTAACATTAATAAAACCATGTTGTACAAACTGTCTAGCCTGAGCTCTGCTTTTAGCAAAACCGAGTCTATAAACAATATTATCAAGGCGAAGTTCTAATAATCTAAGCAAGTTTTCACCAGAAACACCTGCTACACGAATAGCCTCATGATAATAATTTCTGAATTGTTTTTCTAATACACCGTAAATACGTTTAACTTTTTGTTTTTCTCTCATCTGAATACCATATTCTGATAATTGTTTCATTTTACGGTTAGTAGGACCTGGAACTTCTCTCTTTTTTGTTATAGCACATTTAGCCG
>CAKVCJ010000163.1 GCA_934725655.1 uncultured Brachyspira sp. | reverse complement strand
GTTTGGAAGTCCTACAATTCCTATAGATAAAGCCATATTCTTATTTCCTTAAATTAAAATGAATAACTGAATTATTTTGTGTAATATTATATATTAAAAAATATTAATAACAAGCATATAAAAGATTATAATTGTAGTAATTTTATAAAATTTATATTATAAAATGTTTTTATATATACTTAAAATTTTATACTTTTTAAAAAATCTATTTTTTATTTTGATTTTTGTATAGTTTTAGTACCGCTATGCTTACTTCATTCTATCCAACCCAAAAAGTAACTTAGCTTTTAATTAAGTTAAACTACTTTTATTGTAATTAATTATCATTTTATATGCTTATCAAAAAATTCTATTTTAAGTATATTTTTATAATCATTAAAAGTATAATTGTTAAGACTTCTATATTCTTCTTTCAAAAAATCTTTATTTTCTTTTTTAATTGTTAATTGATTCCATCTATCAAAATTTAGCTGATAATTTTTATAATAAATAGTTATTTCAAAACATACAAAATATTCTATTTTTTTCTTATCCCCTGATTGTAATTCATATGGAAGCTGATAATTATTTCTATCTTCACAATTATAGTTAGATATTAAATAGTTTATCAATTTATTTCTATATGAACCTATTAATACTTTATCATATCTTTTATTAGGAAATAATAAATACAAATTATCACATCTCCAGTCAACTCTCATTGTTACATTTTTATATTTATTATTTTCATTAACTCCATATATCCAATTTTGTAAATCATTATTTTTATATAATGCTTCATGAGCAAGTTTAATCCTTTCTGTTTTAGCTTTGGTAAACTCACTTTTATCTTCTTTTCCCCAAAAATAAATATCAGATTTATTTGATGATATTTCATTTTTAAGTAATTGTAACAATTCTTCTTCATCTTTTGAGGAATCAAACCACTCTTTAATTATATCGTGCATATACAAATGTGGTATATTATCTTTTATATTATAGATATAACAAGGGTTTGACTTTATTATATTTCTAAATATTTCTCCTACTTCTGTAACATCCATTCTAAGATAATCTATATAATTTATTTTTGATATTAAAGCTCTTAAAAATAAATGATTTTCTAAAAATTCGCCTTTTGTACCATTAGAATCAAATACTTTATACATCATTTTTTTTCTATGATTGAATTTTTTTATATCTATTTCATCATCAATTAAAAAGTCTATATACCCTTTAAAGAATGGATGTTTTTCAGCATCAATAAAAGTTTCTTCCCATTTATTATCTTTAATTATAAACTTACATTTTCTTATCTCATATTGAACAGCTTCTTTTGATATTTCAGATTTTATTTTATTATTATCATCAGCTAAAAATTTATATATATCTGAAGAATGTTCTGATAATTCATTAAAAAGCTTTATTAAACCTATAGAATAATCTTCATCTATATATGAATTTTCTGTTATATTCCATACTATTCTCATCCATTGTTTAAAAGATGTTTCATTATATTTGAAATTATTTTTTTCAATATAAAATATCAAAGCAGAAAATATGATAATATCTTTTAAGTCATATTCTATCATAGACATAATGTCATCATATTTATTATCCCATAATGGAGTAATATTACTCTGCATTTCTAATAAATATTTGCTATCTAATAAATTTAATGTATCAAATATATTTTTAATTAAATTTTTATTATAAGTTTCTTCAAAGTATTTAAAACTAGAGTATTTGTTTTTTTCTTCTAATTTTGCGTTAGAGTTCACTTTTAAATATTGATAAGATTTGTCCTTTATTAATTTTTCATTACTTTTTTTATAATTTATTATAAAATATATTAATGTAATTCTATAGAAGAATTTAATATATAAATCATCTAAGAGAATATTATTTTGTTTATTTTTTTCATTATACTTTTTAGATAATTTCCAAAAAAAGTTTGTATATTTATTATCTAAGTCGCTTAATTGCTGCTGTATTAAATTATTTATTTCATTTCCATTTATTTTTAAAATATAGTCAGTTAAATCAGCTTTGAAATTTTCAAAACTTGTTAAAGGCTTTCCTCTTGCATTCATTTTCAAATAAATTTCATCGGTTAAATTAAAATTATTTAAAGGTAAAAAATAAAACTGTATTTTTTTTAAATTATCAAATAACTTAATAGAATTATTATCTTCCATAATTTCATTATATTTTTCATCTATTTTATTTATCATATTGAGCATAGCTTTTATAGTAGGGTCGTTTTCATTTGTAAACCAATAAAAGTTTGTTATTATATCGGATAATTTCACTTCATCATCTTCTTCACTTTCATCTAAATATTTATCATTATAATATTCTTTTATATTTTTTATATTATATATTATATTTTTGCAAAATTCTCTTGACGATACTCGGGTAGAATAAGTAAATTTTTCTAAACATTTTATTTCATCAAATCTATCCTCTCTTAATGCTATATACCAATGAAGCAGGAATAAAGTTGTAACTCTCTGCTGCCCGTCTAATAAATAAACGGTATTCTCATTTACAGAGCCGTATATAAAATCTAATTCTAAATTTTTATTCTCTTTTAAGCATTCAAATATTTTATTTAAAAATCTGTCAGCTACTTCATTTTCATTTTCTCTGCCCTGAGCATAATCTCTTTGTATCTTTGGTATTTCTATTCTTGAATATTTTTTACTAAAAAAACCTATTAAACTTAATTTCTCATTCATTGTTCATTCTCCTTATTAGGTAAAAAATCTTTTAATGTTTCATATATATCTTTTTCATATTTAGAGGCATCATCTTTTGTCCATCTATGTACTGTAGATGCAGATACATCATCATCAAAATATTTCAAAAAAACATTCTTAGTTACTATAGGTATAAAATATGAGTTCTTATCTTTTTCCAATATAATTTTTCTTTTAATAACAAAAAAAGCATTTCCATAACCTCTATTTGTGGAGCTGTCCAATAAAGTTAAATTTCCCAATGAATTTTTAAATTCTTCATCATCATTTTCTTTATTATCTTTATAAAATATACTTATAAATTCATTCCATATATTTATATTTTCATTATTATTTTTATTTTTATTTTTTTTATAATTTTCGAATTCTTGTTTAAAATTAGATAAATTATAATAAGTATCTATATTTTTTATATTCAATATATCTTCTATATATTTTTCTACTTTTTCTGGAGACTGCGGAGTTTGAGATTCTATATGTTCAATGTCCCAGTTTTTTTCTTTGAATAAATCAAAAGGAAATTTAGAATTTGATGATTGATTTTTTAACATATATTCTATATTATACAGTAGAAGAATTTTTCTTATTTTAAGTTTACCTTTATCTTTTTCTTTTTCATAATTGAGTTCATTAATATTTATATCATTAATAATTTTTTCTTTTATAATTTTTTTTAATTCTTCTACAAATTGATTTTTAATTTTATCAGTATATAAATTATATATATTAGAAAATCTTTCTACTTTTTTATTGCTAAAGTATATTATATATCCAATATAGTGATAGAAAATTAAATCATTGTACCATTTATTCATAGCATAAAAACAATATCTTATTTCTTTCCAAGTATCTTGCATAAAAGACATTTTATTTTCATTATCTTTCCACTTTTTATAAAAATATCTAAATGTTTTAGAACCATCTTCTCCTATTTCATTTAATAATTTTTTTATTTCATTTTTATCTTTTTTATTACTTTCTTCTAATAGTAATTTATTAAATAGTATTTCAAAAATATAGTCTATCCTATTATATTTTTTATCCATATCATTATTAATGAATCCCCAAAATCTATCATCTTGCAATGTATTTTCTATATAATCCCATTCGTTTGCAATTTCTATTTGAGTATGTTCATATAAAGCTTCATCAAAATTTTTATCATCTTTATTTTTATCATCTTTAAAATTAGCTTTCTGTAAAAATAAAGCTTTGATAAGTTCAGAATTAGTAAGAGGAATTTTTCCTATATTTATTCTTGTAAAAATTTCTATAGCATTAGCATTATCACTAGGTTCGTACCATATAAATTGTACTTTTTCTCCATCCAATAGAATATCTTTTATAATTTCTTCTATGCTTTTGTTTTCATCTTTACCTTTATTTTCTTTATTGTTTTCAAACCATTTTTTTATTGTATGATACGCATTATAGATATATTCAAAATCGATATGTGTTATATCTTCTTTGGATAATTCTTTATCTGTTAATGTTTCTTCCAAAAATTTTTTAGAATCTGTTCTTGTACTATAAGTTATACTATACATATTTATGCTATTATCAAATATACTTTTTAAATATTTTAATATTAAATAAATTGTAGTTAATCTCTGCTGTCCGTCTATAACTTCATATTCATTATCTGATATTTTTTTTAATACAAGAGGCTGAAGACAATAAAAGCCTTTATCATCTTTATTTTCTTCATAAAATTCATAAATGTCGTTAAGTAAATCTTTAACCTGTATTTCATCCCATCTATACCCTCTCTGATAGCTAGGTATAACAAAATTATACTTTAATAAATCTCCTATAGAGCACATTTTTACTGATTCTTCTTTGCTCATATAATAATCCTTAAAACTAAATATATATAATATAATACATTTTTATCAAAAAAGCTATCGTTTGTTTTTTACATATATGCACAGGTTCCAAACATATTGCAGTTAGGAATTCCTTAATTTCTTAAAGTATATCATAGGCGTATCATAATT
>CAKVCJ010000162.1 GCA_934725655.1 uncultured Brachyspira sp. | reverse complement strand
GAGGCAATATTAAAAATAAAATGATAATATATTTCTTCATCATAATCCCCTAAAAATTTAATCTCATAGAAAGAAGTACATCATGATTGAGATTAATAGCCGTATCAAGTAATAATCTATATCCAAGCTCTAAAGTAATTGTTGGATTTAAATGAAAACCAAAACTAATATTAGGTCCATACATAAAAGCAAAATTATCATTATAAGAATAGTTCTTTACAAGTCCAAACTTTTCATTGAAAGAAGATGATAAACTATAATCAATATTTCCTCCCAAAGAAAAACCTAAAGATATAGTCATTATATGCCTTTTGCCGTTTCTATATATATTATTTTCTTCTCCGTCATAATTAATATAAATTAAGTTAATATCATAATAAGCATTAAAAAGCATGCTATGTATATTAATATTGTCTATATTGTTTGGATAATTATTTACTTCTAATCCATTTTTATATAAATATTCAAACTCAACTCTTATAGGCGAATATTTTGAAAGTATATTAAAATTATAACCAATGCTTGCCCCAGCACCAACAAACATATTATTATTGCCTTTTATAGAATAAATAAATTTGGGGGATATATAAACTCCATTTTGAAAAGAGTATGATATATTAGCAAATGATAAACATATTACTACAATTATTAATATTTTTTTTATCATAATTTTTCCTTATTTTACTTTCAACAAAACTAAAATAAAACCCCAATAGCAATTCTCGGAAGCGGTATAAACCTAAGCAAATATGTATATGATAGTCCTATATCAAGCAAAGATATATCTATAAATGGTCTCACCCCCGTATCAATTCCCATTCCTCTTGATAAATCTATCCTAAAGCCCATCTCTCCGGCAACAAAAGCATCAAAATATATTCTATCTTTATTTATTCTATTTACTACTCCAGCTTCATTTGTAGAGTATTCTTTAATTTTAGCTATATGAAGTGTAGCTCCTACTTTAGGCATTAAAAAGAAACCAGAAGCTCTATTTCTTTTATTAAAATAAAATCTCATTCCAACAGATAAAGGTATTGAATATGTTTCAGTAAATTGCGGATTAGCAATATTAGTCATAAAACTGCTTGCTATATAATTACCTAAATCTATATCTAGTTCCATTTTATTCATTATTCTGTATGTATAAGTTAATCTAAAACCAAATTTACCTTCAAAGTTTTGCTGTTTGGCATTTTTTACTATTTGAAAAGGCAGGCTAAATAAAAGCGGTCTTGTTGTTGTTATAAATAAAGTAGTTCCGAAATCTATACCAAGAGAATGTCTATGCGATTTTAATCCATTTTCAAATAAAAGTATTTCAGCATTTTTATCATTAGTTAATGTTACATATGAAGGAATTTTATCTGAAGGTACTATATCTATAACATCATAGTTCATGATAAAATCAGATTGAGCAAAGATGGTCTTGCTATATAAAAATAAAAAACATATTAATAATTTTTTTATCATTATAAGTCCTTAAAACCGTATAGTTACTCCAATTCTCGGAAATAAAGATAATTTAAGTGATGTTACAAAATCAACTGCGGCAGGAAAAGTCTCCCACAGAGGTAAAAATTTAGTAATATCCACAAATCCGCTTCCAAAAAAGCCAACTCCCTCTCTAACATCTCCATAAACTCCAGACATAGATGAAGTAATATAATAACCAATTTCAAACAGGGAAATATCTAGATAAGTGCGAACCTTCCAATCTTTTTTCGGAAATAAATCAATAGTCCATCCAAGCTCATATGACACATAAAAAGTAGGGTCTATTGTAGAACGTTTAGTTTTTAATCCTGTAAGTCCGTTTTGAGTGACTATATCATATATTACAGTTTCAATGCCAAATCTGATGGTATTAACAAATTCGCCATTTTTGCCGGATAAAAGCTTAAAACCTATTGTAATAGGTAAATAATAGAAACTTACTTTAAAGATTGTATCTCCTGTTAATAAGGAAGCTATATCTCCTATGTTTCCCGGAAGATTTGGTACTTGAGCGTGATTAGTAGCCAATATCAATGCATTTTCTGGAGTAATTGTTAGTGTATATTCTAAATGCTGAAGTCCTGCAGAAATTTCTAATCCTATACCCTTATATAAATAAAACGTATAAGATATATTAGGCACATACCAAAAACTACCCTCTGTATCTACATAATCAAAAAAAGTTAAATAATTATCAAAATTTATTTGAGCTATAGAAGTAAAAGTCTCAATATTATACAAAAGATTATCAGCTAAAGGAGGAAAGATTACAGAATAACTTGGAATAGCATTTATGCTAATAGTTTGCCTTTTTTCTTTCCATTCATATTTGTCATTATAAGAAAATGGATGTAATATGTTTTGGTATATCATTATTATGAAAGATATATAAACAAATATACAAATAAAACTCTTTTTCATAAATCTTATTAAACATATTACCCCGCTAAAAAATAATTAATAAATACGCTATTTTTTATATAGGGTATTTTTGATAACTATCAGGGTCTCCTTTACCATTTATTACATCAAGATATTCTTGTATTTTTTCTTTTTCTTTATCAGTAACATTAGCATTTTTTACCACATCGTCTACAGTAGTGCTTCCATCTGTTGTACCTATACCTGTAATTACTCCTAAAGCATTTTCTTCGCCTACTATATCTATAATTCCATTTATAGCATCTTTTTCTTCTTCATTAACTTTCACAGTGTGAAGATTACTTCCGTCAGGAACTGCTATAACATAATCTCCATTATTTTGATCATCTTTATATATTCCGCCAAGACCAGCTATTGTGCTGTCTAATGTGTAGCTGCCATCGCCAAGTCCGCCTGTTATAGTAATAGTATTGCCGCTTACACTAACCCCGTCCCAATTGCCTTTTGCTAATTTATCTAAAAAGAAATCATCTCCAGGGCCTGTTTTAGTTAATGTTGTTTGCCTGCAAGATAATATTGCTATTAAAATAAAAATTATATAAAGTGTTTTTGCTGTTTTCATTAGATAAATCCTAAAAAATATATTTACTATATATAAATATACAATTTTTATAAATAAAAACAATATTTTAATATTATAATAATCGACTTTATAATTAAAAAATTAAATTACATATTTTACGCTTGACAGAAAATTTGAATTGGAGTAAAATTTGTATAATAAATAAAATATTATTAAGGTTTAGAAAATTGTATTCGCAAAAAAACAGCAAACATACTACGTATATTGTTAATTATCAAGAGACTTTTAAGAGAATTATTATAAATAAAGACTATAAAAGAAATAAATATTCTATAGATTTTTTTGTAGCTGGTTATAAATATAATGACGGCAAATATATTATAGAGTTATTATCTAAAAGCGAGCCGATTAATCTCATACGAGAGTATTTTATTGGATATGACCCTTTTGCTATAGCTGTTTATGATGAGAGATGCGAGATAAGGCTTGGATATGTGCCTAAGATAATAGCTCCGCTTCTAACATATAAAATGGAAGATGAAAATTATAAAATAAGAGCTATTGTAAAAAATGTACAGCTTGAAGAGAGAGATGAGTGTAAAATAGAAATTAGGGTTTTTATAGAGAAGGTTATGAAAAAATCTAATTAAAAAAGTTTGCCATGTTTAATAGAGAATTAGTTAAAACAGAATCTGATTTCAAAAAAATAAAAGATTTATATATTAGAGAGCCTTTTAAATATTCTATATATATACTTACTGGAAAAGAGAGATTATTTAAAAAGGCATTTATTACTTCTATGCATTCTCTTCTTTTTAAAGATGAGGGTGATAGTGAGATGAATTATAGCATATTTTATGATAAAAATGATGCTGTAGGATATTCTCCTTTAGATGTGGCAGATACTCCTCCTTTTGGTTCTAATGTAAGGCTTGTTATTATATATAAATACAATAATTTTCAGGAAGATTTTTTAGAATATTGTATTAATCCGTCAAAATCTTCTATAATAATATTGGAAACTGAAAATAGTTTAGAAGAGGATAGTTTATACAAATATTTTTCAAAAAAGCAGAATGTAGATTATATTCATTTTATAGATTTTCCTGTTCCTGATGAGAGAGATTTTCGTTCATTAATTACTGCTTATATAAATAAAAATAATAAAAAAATTTCTAATGATGCTGTTGATTATATTGTTAATAATATTAATTTGGATTATGATTCGCTTTATTCTGAATTAGATAAAATATGCAGTTATAATGATAAGGAATATTTGAATGTTGAAGATATTATGGATTTTACTTATGTATCCAAAAATAGAAATATATTTGATTTTTTAGATTCTGTATTTGAAAGAGACAGAAAAAAATGCTTCTCTATTATGCATAGATTAGATCAAGATGCTTCTTCTTCTCTTACTTTGATGATGAATAATTTTTTAGCATTATATTATATGAAGATATTTCCGCCTCAAACTACTTTAAATGATATTAGCAAATTAACTAAAATACCTTCATTTATACTAACAAAAAAGAAATCTGTCTTAAAGCTTTATTCATTAAATGAGATAGTAAATATAATTTCGCAAATATCCAAATTAAATACATTGAGTGTTACAACACCAAATAATATTTTTAAAGCACATTTTGAACTTTTTTTATTTTCGATTACAAAATAATTATTTATAGAATTTGAATTTTATAAAAATAATGAAAACTAAAAACAATATATAGATTGCACAGGTTCCAAACATATTGCAGTTAGGAATTCCTTAATTTCTTAAAGTATATCATAGGCGTATCATAATTT
>CAKVCJ010000161.1 GCA_934725655.1 uncultured Brachyspira sp. | reverse complement strand
ATCCTATGCTATCTACCGCTTTGCCTTATGCGTTGGAGAAAAAAGAAGTTGACGCCATATTTACCGATATAATTTTAGCTTTAAAAATTAAAAACGCTAAATTTAAAATGATAAATACGGATAAAGTAGATTATTATTTAGTAGCTTCAAAAAAATTAAAAGGCTCAGATACGCTTAATAATTTTATTAAAGCTTATAATAACGCCGTTGACGATATTCAAAACGATAATATTTTATCGGATATGATAGGCAGTTATTTAGGAATTTCTGATTCTAAAGGAGAGATAAAAATATGGAAAACAATGGGAGTCAAGTTCCTCAAAATAAAAGCAGAGTTATAAATTTAGGTAATGCTGGAAACAGTTTATTTATGAAGTTTTATAGTGTTTCTGTACTTTTTAGTATTATGATAATTTGGTATTTTCTTGCCAAAAGAATAGATAATAATTTACTTCTTCCAGATTTTATTTTAACTTGCAAGGAGTTTTTTAAGTCTTGGGTAGATTCTTACACAGTACAAAATTTACTTATAACATTAGAGAGAGTATTTAGAGGCTTTATTATAGCCTGCATAATAGGTCTTCCATTAGGTCTTATCATGGGTTATTCAAAGCCAATACTTTTAGCCGTATCTCCAATAATCAACTCAATAAGACAAGTACCCATAATGGCATGGATTCCATTAGCTATAGTGTGGTTTGGACTTGGTGACGGGCCTACAATATTTTTAATCACTATGAGTGCAATATTCCCGCTTATAATAAACACAATAGACGGAGTAAGAGGGATAGACCCTAATTATATTAATGCGGCAAGAAGTATGGGAGCAAAAAATATCGACATAATGCTTGATATAATTCTCCCTGGTGCTTTGCCTTCATTTCTTACAGGATGCCGACTTGCTTTAGGACTTGGATGGATGAGTGTAATATGTGCAGAGTTTATAGCGACAAGCAAAGGTTTTGGATTTATATTGGTAGAAGCTCAGCAGAGGCTTGAGACGCCTAAGCTTTATGCTCTTATGATAGTATCTGCTATTATTGGATTTAGTATGGATAGGATATTAATTATATTAGAAAAATTACTAACTTCTTGGAGATTTAAAAATGGCAATTCTTGAAGTTAAAAATGTATGCAAATCTTTTAAGGTTTCAAAAAAAGCTCCTGAAGTTGAAGTATTAAGAAACATTAATTTTAATATAGAAAAGGGAGAGTTTGTAATTTTGCTTGGGCCTTCAGGCTGCGGTAAAACAACACTTCTTACTATGATAGGCGGTTTTCAGACACCTACTTCCGGAGAAGTACTTCTTGAGGGCGAAAAAATAGAAAAACCTTCTTCTGAAAGAGGATATGTTTTTCAAAATTATGCTTTATTTCCTTGGATGAATGTTGAAAAAAATATTTTGTATTCGCTTAAATTTTCAAAGATGACTAAAGAAGAAAAAAAGAAAAGATTAGAAGAGCTTCTTGAAATGTCTCATCTTAAGGGGCATGAAAAAAAGTATCCTATATCTCTTTCTGGAGGAATGCAGCAGAGAGTTGCTGTTGTAAGAGCATTAGCACCCAATCCTAAAATACTTCTTTTAGATGAACCTCTCGGTGCTATAGATTTGCAGATGAGAGAGCATATGCAAAACGAATTATTGCAATTAGTAAAAGAAAGCAACAGCACTATATTAATGGTTACTCATGATGTATCTGAGGCCGTTTATATGAGTGATAGAGTTATAGTGATGAGCTTAAACAAAGGCGAGATTGTCGCTGATATAAAAATAACTTTAAAGCATCCAAGAGAAAGAGACAGTATTGAGTATATAGAACATGTTAGAGAGCTTACTAATTGTGTTAAAAAAGCTTTTATCAATGAAGCAGCAATTGATAAAAGTTAATATAAATATTTTGGAGGATTAAATAACATGAAAGTAGCTTATATTTTCAGCAGCCAAAATTCACATATGATTTTGGATAGAATGATAATTCCGCAATTATTAAATAATAATCATGGCGCGGAAGTTGTGGGCATGATGTTTTTTGCAGATAATGCTTTTCTGCTTACTAAAGGAAGCAGTGTCGGAGAGAGACTTACAAAAGTATTAGAAAAGAAAAAAATACTTCTTATGGCTTGCAATATATGTGCTATAGAGAGAGGTATTGATGATAAACTTATAGACGGAGCTTGTATAGGCTGTTTCCCAGATTTATATAAGGCTTTGGAAGGAAGCGGTGTTGAACAAGTAATAACTTTATAAGGATTATTTATGTTATTTGATGCAGATTTTATGAACAAATATGGTGTATCTGATAAGTATCATAATTTACCTTCAGATATGCAAAATGCAAGGTTAAGGTTAATTGACAAAGTAATAGAAACTGGTTGTACTATCAGTAGAGAAGAAGCTGTAAAAATATGCGGAAATGAAAAATTATATAATTCGTTAATAGAAAAAGAAATTGTTACTATGAGCGGCGATTCTATTGCATTTCTTTATCCTGTATCAGCTATGGAAACCAATCACAGAGTAAAACTTTCAGACGGGAGAGAGTTTTGTTCTATGTGCGCTATTGATGCTTTAGGCTCTTATAGTTTATTTCATCAAGATACAGAAATTAATTCTATATGCAGTCAAACTGGAGAGAAGATATATGTAAGAATTAAAGATAGAGAAATAGCAGAACATTTTCCTAAAGATATTCATGTTATTCATGTTGATCTTAATAAAAATAAAAACTGGGCTAGCACTTGCTGAAATATTATGAATTTCTTTGGTTCAAAGAATGATATGAATGAATGGCTTAAAAATCAAGAGGTAGATAATAATACAACATATCTTTTAGATTTACAAACCGCTTTTAAAGTAGCAACTGCTATATTTCAGATATAATTTATTATCAAAATAGTCTCCTTTTAATAATAGTTAATCATTTAAATATTTAAATGATTAACTATTGATAAATTATTCTGCTTTTTACTTATGAAAATAATTATAAATATTATTAGCTACTTTATAACTTATTCCGGGTATATTGGCTATATTATCTAATGAAGCATTTTTTATATTATCTATATTAATAAAATGAGAATAAAGTTTTTCTATGCCTTTTTTACCCAAACCTTCTATTTTTTCAAGTTCGCTTTTTACCATCTCTCTGCTTCTCTTTTTTCCATGACTAGTATTAACCCATCTATGCGTTTCATCTCTCACCTTTTGCAGAAATAATCTTGCAGGTTCATTGTCATTTAACTGTACTGGAGTTTCTCTGTTAGGCAAATATATCTCTTCAAATTTTTTAGCAAGTGCCATTATAGGCTGATTTTTTATCTCTAACTCTTTTAAAGCTTCTATTGCAGAATTAAGCTGCCCTCTTCCTCCGTCTATTAATATTAAATCTGGAAATGTAGAGTTCTCTTCTTTAAGTCTTTTATATCTTCTATATACTGCCTCTTTTATGGAAGCAAAGTCATCTATACCTGTAACAGTCTTCATGTTAAATATTCTATAGTTTTTATTATCAGAAACTCCATTAACAAATCTCACCATTCCAGCCATGGTATAGCTTCCCTGAATATGTGCTATATCGAAAGACTCTATTATAGACGGTGCTTTTTTTAGTTTAAATATTTCCTGAAGCCTTGTAATTCCAATAGGCACTTCTCTAATCAATGCCCTCTCTTTAAATAAATGTCTTGCATTTTCATTAGCTATCGATATCAATCCTTTTTTTGTATTATCAAGCTTTATTTCAACATCTCTTCCTGTTATCTCTTTCAAATATTCTTTTATAACATCAAAATCTTTAATTACAAAATCTGTAGATATTGAAGCGGGTATTAAATTATTATGAGTATAATATTGAGTGATGAATGCTGAAATAACTTCGCTATATCTTGATTTATTAGAAAATTCATCAATATTTTTATCTTGCATAGCAAAAGTTTTTCTATCTACAAGCTTGCCTCCTTTTACAGAAATCACTACAATAGTATAATCTCCTCTTTCACCATAAGCCCCTATAACATCTATATCATTACTCTCTGGTATATATATACTCTGCTCAACTGTAATATATTTAAGCAAATCAATCTTATCTCTTAAATCTTTAGCCCTCTCAAACTCTAACTTTTCTGCAAATACAAACATATCCTGCTTCATCTTCGCAACAAGTTCATCAACATTCCCCTCAAGAATCATAATAGCATTATCAATATCTTTATCGTACTCTTTTTCATCAATCAAATCAGCACAAGGAGCAGTGCATTTGCCTATATGATAATAGAGGCAAGGTCTTATTTTTCGTTTTAGAGGGAAATCATATTTGCACCTTCTAAGCTTAAAATTATCTATTATAAACTTTACTATGTTTTCTGCCCTCTCAGCTGCAACATAAGGCCCATAATACTTTTTATATTTTTTAGCATTATCTTTGTCTATTACATTTCTTGCTTTTATCACCCTTGGGAAATGTTCATTTGTAATTGCTATAAAAGGAAAAGATTTTTGGTCTTTAAGGAGTATATTATAATGAGGCTTATGCTTTCTTATCATCTCAGCTTCAAGTATTAAAGCCTCTACTTCGTTTTTTGTAACTATATAATCAATATCTCTAATATGTTCTACTAATGCAGTTGTTTTAGCATCTTTATTGTTTCCTATAAAATAGGAAGATACTCTTTTTTTTAATGATTTTGCTTTGCCTATATATATTATATTGGCGTCTTTATCTTTCATAAAGTATACGCCAGATTTTGTAGGCAGGCGTTTTAATTTTTCTGAAATATATTCTTTAACTT
>CAKVCJ010000160.1 GCA_934725655.1 uncultured Brachyspira sp. | reverse complement strand
CATTTAGCGGATATGATAATATTACTTTAATGCTTGATTTAGTAGATGTTAATACAGAGAGAGTTGTTACTAATTTCACAATCACTACTAAAGGCAGAGATAAAATGATGACAGCAGCTGTTATGGTTGGAAATATTATTAACAATATAGTGCCTTTCTATTCTAAAATAATTAAGATACATAATGATAATATATACATTAATGCCGGCAAACTTCAAGGCTTAAGCAATAATATGAATATGATGATATATAATACAACTAAAGCAGAATTAAATATGACTAATTCAGAAAGTCTTGGAATGGCTAAAGTAATAACAGTTGATGAAAATGTATCTTTAATTAAACTTATAGATAATAGGGCTTTAAGTAAAATTAATATAAATCAAATAACAATTCCTTATATAACTAATACTGTAAATACAAATATTGCTGTTAATCAATAATTGTTTATGAGAAATATTATAGGTGTATATGGTCTTATCTGTTCTGGTAAGAGTTCTTTTTCTAAGCTTCTTGCAAAAGAGCTTGATGCTTTTTATATAGATGCTGATAAGCTTGGTCATGAGGCTTTAGAAAATAAAAAAGACATTATTGTAAAAGAGTTTTCTGATAGTATTTTAGATTCAAATAATAACATAGACAGAAAAAAACTTGGGGCTATTGTATTTTCTAATAAAAACAAGCTTAAAAAACTTCAGGATATTACTTATTCTTATATAGAAAAAAAGACAGAAGATTTAATAAACTCTACGAATAAAGATGTTGTTATAGAAGCGGCTTTAATTATGAGAAGTAATATTTATAAACTTTGTAGCAGTTTGGTTTTTGTTAATGCCAAAACTTCTTGTATCTTAAAAAGAATGCAAAAAACAAGAAATATATCAGAACATAATGCCAGAAAGATATTAAAAATGCAAAGAGATGTAAAAAATAAGAAATTTGATGCCGATATTATAGTTAACAATATGAGAGATTATAATCATTTAGTAATTATATCTCGAAAATTAGGAAGGCATTATGGAAATGAATCAAAAAGAAAATATGGAAGAAAAAGATTATTCTACTAATCTTAATAATCATCAAAGAAACAAAAGAACATTATATATAGTTAATTTTACGCCTATAAGACTATTGGTATTTTCTGTAAGTGCCGCTAGTTTAGTATTGTTTATATTTGTTATAGGTTTTCATTTGGGTTCTTCTAAGGCTAGCTATGCTTCTAATAATAGTGCAGAGGTTTCAAGCGATATACTTATGAGAGAAAATACTCAAGTTATTAATGATTTAAATACTACTGATGCTTTAGCTATGGCTGATAATTTAAATAGTCAAGAAAATAGTATGCAAGAGCCTAATATTATTGATTCTAATATAGAAAATATTGAGCCTTTAAATAATAATAATAATAATTCATCATCAAGCAGCAGTATTATTAGAGAAGGTGTCTCTTCAGAAGACAGATATAATGAATACACTAAAAATTTAGCTTCAGAACTTGATGCTATTAATGCAAACATTAAAGGAGAAGAAACTCCAAATTCAACATATACCCCTCCTCAGCAGATGATAGCAAGTGTAAAACCTATAGAGAAAAAAGAAGTAACTACAACAGTACCATATACCAAATCATCTTCTCAAGATTCTATTTATTTTATACAAGTGGCAGTTGGTTTTGATAAAGATAATACTTACTCTGCAAGAGATACATTAAAAGCCAAATATCCAAAAACTTTTGTTAAAGAAGAAGTTGGTTCTGACGGCAAAACTATGTACAAATTAAAAATAGGCAGATATGAAACAAGAGAAGATGCTCAGAAGGTTTTAGCTGAGATTAAAAAGAATCCTGTCTATAAAGATAGTTATATTTATTCCGATAAAAAAATAAGTTAATATTTTAAAGATATCCTAAAAGTTATTGTTAGTCCCCTTTTGAAGTGAAGTCTTTGAGAGGGGATTAATTTTTTAAAAGAGAAGCATCTCTTCTTTTTGCGTATTAATTTTTTCTTTATGAAGCTCTTCTCTTGTTTTGTATGATATATTATATTTTTCTTCTAATGCTTTTATTTTTTTATACATCTTTTCTTTATATTCATCTTTAAGAATTCCGCTGCTTCCATAAATATATAAATATTTTTTATAATGATTTGGAAAGTTCTCTCTAACAAAGTTTAAAAATATCTTTCTGCATTCTCCGCAAAGTTTTAAAGCGTCCGCAGCACAGTAATCTATATTGTTTTCTTTAGCTGTTTTAAAAATATTTTCTAATTCATCTTCTGTGATAAAAGGCATTACAGGCATTGTGTGAATTGCAACAGTTGCTTTTGTTTTTTTGAACTCTTTTAATATCTCTAATCTTTTTAATGGGCTTATAACATTAGGCTCTATTAATGTTGATAGTTTTTCATCTAATGTTGTTATAGTAACAGCTATTCTAACAGGAACTATATTTGAAAGCTCATCTATCAAATCAAAATCTCTTAATATCAAATCGCTTTTTGTAGATATGCACATTGGAGTTTTATATCTTATAAGAAGTTTTAATATATCTCTCATAAGTTTATAATCTTTTTCACACTCTTGATAATTGTCGGTAACGCTTCCTAAGTTAATAATATCTCTTTTCCAATTTCTTGATGATAATTCTTTTTCTAATACTTCAGCAATATTTTTCTTTACGAATATTTCTCCAAAAAAATCTCTTGAATTGATATATTTATGAGAATACACAGCGAAACAGTAGTAGCACTTATGAATGCAGCCTCTGTATATGTTTAAATCATAACAAAAACCGTATTTATTATTTATTTTATTTAGTGCTGATTTACAGTTAATTTCTCTATATTTAATCATAATCACCCTTATATTTATACAGTATATTAATATATATTATATTTTTTGCAAGTTAAGTTTTAATAAAATCCTTTAGTAAGTCTAATATATTTCGATATAGTTAACGGATTATTTTAAATTAAATGATAAAGGCAATTTTTAATTATGAAAGGTAAGAGAATTATCATAATAGGAGCTGGACTATTACAAGTACCAGCAATACAAATAGCCAAAGATATGGGATTATATACAATAGTATTGGATTATAATAAAGATGCTCCGGGAATGAAGATAGCGGATTATCCTATAATAGCATCTACAAGAGATGTTGATGGTAGTGTGAGGGTTGCGAGGGCATTAAGCAAGGAGATGGATATACATGGGGTTATTACGGTTGGCACTGATGCTTCGAGTACGGTTGCTGCTGTTGCCAATGCTTTAGGGCTTCCTGGAAATAGATTTGAAGATGCTTATGCTGCTTCAAACAAGATAAGGATGCGTGAGAGGTTTAAGAAAAATAATGTGCCTCAGCCCAATTTTTTTCCTGTGTGGAATTATGATGAGGCGGTTGAGGCTTATAGAAATTTGACTAAGCCTGTTGTAGTGAAGCCTGCTGACAATATGGGGGCGCGAGGTGTAATGAAGGTGTCTGATGAAAAAGATGTGCTTAATGCTTTTAATAGGGCTAAGAGTGCTTCGCCTTCAGGAGAAGTGATAATAGAGGAGTTTATGGAGGGGCCTGAGCTTTCTATAGATATGCTTATTTATAATGATGAGATATATGTTACAGGTGTTGCCGACAGAATAATAGAATATCCTCCGTTTTTTATAGAGACTGGGCATATACTTCCTTCGGCTTTAGAGCAAGAAAAGATAGATGATGCTATTAATGTAATGAAGGCTGGTATAAAGGCATTGAATTTAAAAATTGGTGCTGCCAAAGGCGACATAAAAGTAACAAAAAATGGGGCTATGGTAGGGGAGATTGCTGCGAGACTTTCAGGCGGATTTATGAGTGCTTATACCTATCCTTTTGCTACTGGTGTAAACCTCATTAAAAATGCAATAGAGATAGCATTAGGTAATCCTCCAAGCGATTTAAAGCCTAAATGGAATAGGGTTTCTGTGGAGAAGGCTTTTTTACCCGGCACTGGAATTATTGAATCTATAGAAGGTTTGGATAATGCTAAAAACATAGACGGAGTAAAAGAGATATTTATTAAAACAAAAGTCGGCGATATATTAGTTTCTCCTACAAGCAATCTTGATAAGGCTGGAAATGTTATAGCTGTTGCAGACAGCAGAGATAAAGCCATAGAAATTGCTAACAATGCTATAAATGCTGTTCATTTCAAGCTAACCGATGAAAAATCTCTCACAATAGAAGAAATTAAAAAAGTATCCAAAGAAAAATTATCTTCAAAGAATAATGTTGATTATTTGTTTGATGAAAATAAAGATACAGGGTTAGAAAATTATTCTTTTTCTCCGAGTATAATACATAATGATTATAAAGATATTAGTTTGCAGACTAGTATATTTAATATGCATCTGTCTCAGCCTATTATAATAGATACTATTCATAATCTTCCTGAGGCTTTAGACGGCATAATGGATATAAAAGAATATTATAACATCACTATGGATATAGCTTCAAACTCTGAAATACTTGCTATACTCAATGATTTTAATAATGATGAAATATTTGATTTATCTCTCCAATCTATAAAAGAACATAAGAGAGGAATTATTATGATTAGCGGTAATAATTCTCAAGATGTTATTATGAGAAAACTTAAAGATGCTGAGAAAAATGGAGCTTGTGCTGTTGGAATAGATTTATCTTATTATTATAACAGCATCGAAAATAATATACATCTAAAAACTCATAAAGAAATAAATTATATTCAAAAACATTTGGATATACCTCTAATAGTAAAAGGAATATCTAATGAAAAAGATATAGTTAATAATAATTTAAATAATGTATATTTTTCTAATAATAATAAGTATTCATTAAAAGGTATGAAAAAAGTTTCCGATACTGTTAGTA